>NZ_JACVVG010000025.1:0-72721 GCF_016647875.1 Pseudomonas sp. S36
CAAACAGGTTGATTCACCCGCCCGCCCACCCGGCTCAGCCATACCGAGGCCAGAATGATCGCGCCACCAATGAACAGCCGCCCCAGTGGCTCGTGCTGGTTCCAGATCAGCAGATTCAGCAGCAGCCCCACCGGCACATGCAGGTTGTTCATCACGGCCAACGTGCCACCGGAAACCAGGCAGGCGCCCTTGTTCCACCAGTAAAGGCCCAGGGCTGTCGGGCACAGGCCCAGAAACAACAGCACCAGCCACTGCACCTGGGTACCGGGCAAGTGCTGAGGGTTGCCGAACAGCAGGAACGCGGGCAAGGCCACCAGCAACGCGCCCAGGTAAAAGTAGCCGAAGCGCGCATAGTGCGGCAGCTCGCTGGGGTTGCGGGCCACCAGGTGGCGATACAGCACCTGGCCTGCGGCATAGGTGAAGTTGGCCAGCTGCAGCAGCAGGAAGCCCATGAAGAACTCACCGCTGATGCTGTCGAAACGGATCACGGCAGCCCCCGCCACTGCCACCAGCGCTGCCAGCAACGCCCAAGGGTTGAAGCGCCGGTTCATGGCGTCTTCGATCAGGGTCACGTGCAGCGGCGTCAGGATGGTGAACAGCAGCACCTCCGGCACACTGAGCACGCGAAAGCTCAGGTACAGGCACACATAGGTGATGCCGTACTGCAACGCGCCGATCAGCAGCATCGAACGCATGAAGCGTAGCGGCACCTGGCGCCAGCGGGTCAGGGGCAAAAACACCAGCCCCGCCAGCAGCACCCGGGCCAACACGGCGAAATAGCTGTCGACGTGCCCGGCCAGGTACTCGCCGATCAGGCTGAAGGAAAACGCCTGGATCAGCGCGACGATAATCAGGTAGCCCATGGTTGCCTCTCTTGGATAAGGCCGCGACCTTAGCGGCTTGCACCGGCCCAGTTCAACCACTGGGAATGGAGGGATAACCACCCTTGCGCGGGTCGCCCCCACCAACGCCCTTTTCGCACCCCATAAAAAAGCCCGGCCAATGGCCGGGCAGGTTCACCCAAAGGAGCTAAAAACGGGTGCAAGGGTTGGGAATTCGGTACGCCTCAGGCGATCGCGGCCATCTGGGCCTTGGCCTGGTTCAGGCCCTTTTCGTGGAAATCACCGCTCATGTTCAGGCCTTCGGCGTGGATGAAATCAACATCGTGGATACCGATGAACGCCATCACCTGGCGCAGGTAAGGTTCCTGGTGATCGCTGGTGGCGCCGGCATGAATGCCGCCACGGGCGGTGAGCACAATGGCGCGTTTGCCGGTCAGCAGGCCCTGCGGGCCGGTTGGCGTGTACTTGAAGGTGACGCCGGCGCGCAGCACGTGGTCCAGCCAGGCTTTCAGGGTGCTGGGGATGGTGAAGTTGTACATGGGCGCGGCCATGACCAGTACATCGGCAGCCAGCAGTTCATCGGTCAGCTCGTTGGAGCGTGCCAGGGCGTCGAGCTCGGCGGCGCTGCGTTGCGCTTCTGGCTTCATCCAGCCACCCAGCAGGTGGGCGTCCAGGTGCGGTACCGGGTTGGACGCCAGGTCACGCACGGTGATCTGGTCAGCGGGGTGGGCAGCTTGCCATTGCTCGATGAACTCCCGGGTCAGCTGGCGGGAAATCGAATCCTGCTGACGTGCACTGCTTTCGATGATCAATACGCGGGACATGGATGCCTCCATCGGCAAAAAGGGTTGCGAGTCGATGGAGGGAAGACTAAAGCTTGACCTATCGATTAAAAAGCGTAAAAAGTGGGTTTAACATATCGATTAATTTGTTTATTCAGCCGAGCAGGCGACCGTGACACGCAGCTTGATGATCTGCCGGTTGAACTTGGCCGTGACGTCGGTGCGTTTGCCTGCCGGCACATTCACACGCCGCACCCTGGGGGCCTCGGGGCCATTGCGGAAGGTGACCTTGCAGGCAGCGGGCACCTGGCCATAGTTGTCCAGGGTGATGGCGCCGATATCGTAGGCGGTGTCATAGGCAGTGGCATCAAGCTTCACCCCGTCGATGTTTTTTTCCACCTCGATGGGGTAGGCAAACGCTGCAACCGGCAGGCACAGCAGGATTGCTGCACATAATTTTTTCATCGGCGCTCTCCTTGAAAGAGCGCAGCTTAGGACAACAGGAGCACCACATGAAAGCGCCGCGCGTGACCCTAGACCAGTGGCGGACCCTGCAGGCGGTGGTCGATCACGGCGGCTTCGCCCAGGCAGCCGACGCCCTGCACCGCTCACAGTCGTCGGTGAGCTACACCGTGGCGCGCATGCAGGAACAACTGGGCGTGCCGTTGCTGCGCATCGACGGGCGCAAGGCCGTGCTCACCGAGGCCGGCAACGTGCTGCTGCGCCGTTCGCGCCACCTGGTCAAGCAGGCCAGCCAGCTGGAAGACCTGGCCCACCACATGGAACAAGGCTGGGAAGCGGAAGTGCGCCTGGTGGTCGATGCCGCCTACCCCAGTGCCCGCCTGGTACGCGCCCTGGCTGCCTTCATGCCGCAAAGCCGGGGGTGCCGCGTGCGCCTGCGCGAGGAGGTGTTGTCGGGGGTGGAGGAAGTCATGCTCGAGGGCATCGCCGACCTTGCCATCAGCAGCTACAGCATCGGGGGCTACCTGGGTGCGGAGCTGAGCGCGGTAGAGTTCGTGGCGGTTGCCCACCCCGAGCACAGCCTGCACCGGCTGGGCCGTGAACTGACCTTTCAGGACCTGGAAAGCCAGTTGCAGGTGGTGATTCGTGACTCCGGCCGTGCCCAGCCCCGTGATGTGGGCTGGTTGGGCGCCGAGCAGCGCTGGACGGTGGGCAGCCTGGGCACCGCCACCACCTTCGTCAGCAGCGGCCTGGGTTTTGCCTGGCTGCCGCGGCACATGATCGAACGCGAGCTGCGCGACGGCGTGCTGAAACCTCTGCCGCTGGACCAGGGTGGCAGCCGCCATCCGCTGTTCTACCTTTATTCGAGCAAGGAAAAGACCCTGGGCCCGGCCACGCAGATCCTCATCGACCTGCTGCGCAATTTCGACACGGCACCACTGGACGTGCCCTTCGCCGCCCCCGCCCAAGCCTGACAGGACCGCGCCCATGGCTTATTTCGAACACGAAGGCTGTGCACTGCACTACCGCGAGTACGGCCAGGGCGAGCCACTGGTGCTGCTGCACGGCCTGGGCTCCAGCAGCCAGGACTGGGAACTGCAGGTGCCGCTGCTAAGCCAGCACTACCGGGTGATCCTGATGGACATCCGCGGCCATGGCCGGTCCGACAAGCCCCACGACGGTTACCACATCGCCACCTTCAGCGCCGACCTGCTGGCCTTGCTCGAGCACCTCCACACCGGGCCCGTGCACCTGGTGGGGCTGTCCATGGGCGGGATGGTGGGTTTCCAGTTTGCCGTCGACCACCCCCAGTGGCTGCGCAGCCTGTGCATCGTCAACAGTGCGCCCGAGGTCAAGCGCCGCACGCGTAGCGACTGGCTCTGGTGGCTGAAACGCCGTGGGCTGGCCACCGTGCTCAGCGTCGAAACGGTCGGCAAGGCCCTGGCCCAACGGTTGTTCCCCAAGCCAGAGCAGGCCGCGCTGCGCCACACCATGGCGCAGCGCTGGGCCCACAACAACAAGCGCGCCTACCTCAAGAGTTTTGACGCCATCGTGGACTGGGGCGTACAGGAACGCATCGGGCAGATCCACTGTCCTACCCTGGTGATTGCCGCCGACCACGATTACACCCCGATACAACTCAAGGCGGCGTACGTCGCCCTGATGCCACAGGCAACGCTGGTAGTGATCGAAGATTCCCGGCACGCTACCCCCCTTGATCAACCCCAGGTTTTCAACCAGACCCTGCTGCAGTTTCTTGCAGCGGCTTGCTCCCCTGAAGGATCTTTGCGCCCATGCTGAAAAAACTCCTGCTTACCGCCTGCTCCGTTGCTTTCGCCACCAGCGTCATGGCTTCGGACAAGACGCCGCACGTGCTGCTGGACACCAGCTTCGGCCAGATAGAAATCGAGCTCAATGCCGAAAAAGCCCCGGTCAGTACCAAGAACTTCCTGCAGTACGTCGACAGTGGCTTTTACAACAACACCATCTTCCACCGGGTAATCCCGGGCTTCATGGTGCAGGGCGGTGGCTTCACCGAGCAGATGGTACAAAAGCAGACCAAAGACCCGATCCGCAACGAGGCCAGCAACGGCCTGATGAATACCCGGGGCACGCTGTCGATGGCGCGCACCTCCGACCCGGACTCGGCCACCAGCCAGTTTTTCATCAACGTGGCTGACAATGACTTCCTCAACCCCGGGCGTGACCGCGGCTACGCCGTGTTCGGCAAGGTGACCAAGGGGATGGAGGTGGTGGACCAGATCGTCAATTCGCCTACCACCATCAAGAAAGGCATGCGTGACGTGCCTGCCGACCCTGTCTTCATCAAGTCGGCCAAACGCATCGACTGATCGCGAGTCTCACAAGGACGTGCGCCGCTTCGCGGCTGGATGAACAGGAGTTGCATCGCCCATGCTGTACCGTCGTTTCGAACAACTGATCGATATTTTCCGCGACGCCCCGAGCGAGGCACCTCCCAGCCGCGTGTGGCCCTTCTACCTGTATTACCTGCGCCAGGTCTGGCCCAGCTTCCTGGCGCTGCTGGTGGTGGGCCTGGTGGCCTCGTTGATCGAGGTGGCCATGTTCAGCTTCCTCAGCCGCATTATCGACCTGGCCCAGGGCACCCCCAATACCCGTTTTTTCAGCGAGCACAGTGGCGAGCTGGTGTGGATGCTGGTGGTGGTACTGGTGCTGCGCCCGCTGTTTTTCGGCCTGCATGACCTGCTGGTGCACCAGACCATCAACCCGGGCATGACCAGCCTGATCCGCTGGCAAAACCACAGCCACGTGCTCAAGCAGAGCCTGAATTTTTTCCAGAGCGACTTCGCCGGGCGCATTGCCCAGCGCATCATGCAGACCGGTAACTCGCTGCGCGACTCTGCGGTGCAGGCGGTGGATGCGCTGTGGCACGTACTGATCTACGCCATCACCTCGCTGGTGCTGTTCGCCGAGGCGGACTGGCGGCTGATGCTGCCGTTGCTGGCGTGGATCGTGGGGTATATCGCGGCGCTGTTCTACTTCGTGCCGCGGGTGAAGGAACGCTCAGTGGTTTCTTCCGATGCCCGCTCCAAACTGATGGGGCGCATTGTCGACGGCTACACCAACATCGCCACGCTCAAGCTGTTCGCCCACACCGATCATGAACAGCAATATGCCCGCGAGGCCATCAGCGAACAAACCGAGAAAACCCAGCTGGCATCACGGGTGATCACCAGCATGGACGTGGTCATCACTACCCTCAACGGCCTACTGGTGGTGGCAACCACGGGGTTGGCACTGTGGTTGTGGAGCCAGTCGCTGATCACCGTGGGCGCTATCGCCCTGGCCACCGGCCTGGTCATCCGCATCGTCAACATGTCGGGCTGGATCATGTGGGTGGTCAATGGCATCTTCGAGAACATCGGCATGGTCCAGGACGGTTTGCAGACCATTGCCCAGCCGGTCACCGTCACCGACCGCCCCGATGCCCAGCCCCTGAAGGTTAGCCGGGGCGCCGTGCGCTTCGACAACGTGGGCTTCCACTATGCCAAGGCAGCCAATGTGATCGAGGGGCTGAACCTGGATATCCGCCCTGGTGAGAAGATCGGCCTGATTGGCCCCTCCGGCGCGGGCAAGTCGACCCTGGTCAACCTGTTGCTGCGCCTGTACGACGTGCAGGCCGGGCGCATTCTCATCGATGGCCAGGATATCGCCGAAGTCAGCCAGGCCAGCCTGCGAGCTCAGATCGGCATGATCACCCAGGATACCTCGCTGCTGCACCGCTCCATCCGCGAAAACCTGCTGTACGGTCGCCCCGAGGCGAGCGACGCCGAGCTGGACGAAGCGGTGCGCCGCGCCCGCGCCGATGAGTTCATCCCGCAACTGTCGGATGCCCAGGGGCGCACCGGGCTGGACGCGCATGTGGGCGAGCGCGGGGTGAAACTGTCTGGCGGCCAGCGCCAGCGCATTGCGATCGCTCGGGTGCTGTTGAAGAATGCGCCCATCCTCATCATGGACGAGGCCACCTCAGCGCTGGACTCGGAAGTGGAAGCGGCCATTCAGGAAAGCCTTGAAACGCTGATGCAGGGCAAAACGGTCATTGCCATTGCCCACCGCCTGTCGACCATTGCCCGCATGGACCGGCTGGTGTTGCTGGACAAGGGGCGTGTTGTCGAGGTGGGGAGCCACCATGAACTGCTGCTGCAGCGGGGCTTGTACGCGCGGCTGTGGCATCACCAAACCGGCGGGTTTGTCGGGGTCGACTGACCCCTTACGCCTGACGATAAGGCAACATGCCTCGCGCCTCTTCGGCATAGGCCATCACACCCGCACGCTCCTGCACCAGAAACTCGTCCACCGCACGGCGCAACCCCGGGTGCAACAGGTAGTGCCACGAACGGGTCAGCACAGGCTCGAAGCCACGTATCAGTTTGTGCTCACCCTGCGCCCCGGCATCGAAGCGTTGCAGGCCCTCGGCAATGGCGTAGTCCATACCCTGGTAGAAACAGGTTTCAAAGTGCAGCCGGTCGAATTCGTCCAGGCAACCCCAGTAGCGGCCAAACAGGCTGCCTCCGCCCACCAGGCTCAAGGCCATGGCCACGTCCCGCCCACCTTGGCGCGCTATCACCACGCGCAGCGCCTGGGGCATGCGTGCGGCCAGCAGGCTGAAGAATTCACGGGTCAGGTACGGCGCGCGGCGGCGCACTGCGTAGGTGTTGGCGTAGCACAGGAACACGAAGTCCCACTGGGCTTCCGTCAGCTCATCGCCACGGTACCAGCAGAAGTCGATGCCTTGCCCTGCCACCTGGTCACGCTCCTTGCGCATCTGTTTACGCTTGCGCGAGCTGAGGCTGTCGAGAAAATCCTGAAAATCACGGTACCCCTTGTTCTGCCAATGAAACTGGCACCCCAAGCGCTCCAGCCAACCGGGCAGCCCGGCAAATTGCTCATCCAGCGCGGTGTCGGTGAAATTCACATGCGCGCTGGATAGCCCCGCCTTGCCCAGGTACTCCGGCAGCGCCTGCAACAGCAGTAAGCCGTCGGCCGCATCCGCCGCCAGCAACCGCGGCCCGCTTACCGGGCTGAACGGCACGGCGCCCAGCAACTTGGGGTAGTAGGCAATGCCCGCCCGTTCGCAGGCATCTGCCCAGCCGTGATCGAACACGTATTCGCCAAACGAGTGCCATTTACGGTAAGCCGGCAGCAGCGCCCGCACCTGCCCGTCGCGCTCCAGCACCAGGTGTTCGGCGGCCCAGCCGGTGGCACGGGCGACACTGCCACTGTCTTCCATGGCACTGAGAAACGCGTGGCTTAAAAACGGCTGGCCATCGGGCACCAGGGCATCCCAGGTGGCCGCTGGCAGATCACGCAATTGAGCAAGGCTGTACAGGCTGGTCACGATTTTGGCTCACGGCAGAGAGGTACCCAGTATCCCCAAGGCAGACGGGCGACTCAAATGGTGAACGCCCGGCAGACCGTAAAACACCTGATCACTTAACAACAGTGCCACCATTCCGACATTAATCTGTCACCCGCCCCCGCAATACTTGCGCCTGTTTTCCGGAACACCAGAACCTGTCTATTCAGGCCCTTTCCGGGGACATGCCAACACAAGGGCGGGCGCTTGGGCGTCCCCCATCTTATTCAGTAGGGAGAACCTTATGCGTCTTGTTTCTACACTTACCGGAGTGAGCCTCACCGGCATGATGCTGGCTCTGAGTACTCCGGCCAGTGCGGCCGTCGACGCCAAGCTGCTCGAAATGCTCCGCGCCAACGGCTCGATCAACCAGGCGCAGTACTCCGAGCTGCAGGCGGACCTGGCTCAAGAAACCAAGGAAAAGGCCGCTCAGAAAGCTCAGTCCGACCGGATGAGCTCCTTTGAACAGAAAGTGGCATGGGCCGCCAAAACCCAGGTCAAGGGTGACGTTCGCCTGCGTTACGAAGACGTCAACGTCGACCACCCGATCTCGCGCAGTGGCAACCAGGACCGTGAGCGTGTGCGCGCCCGTATCGGCTTCTACAGCGAGATCAACCCACAAGTGGATGCAGGCGTGCGTGTGGCCACCGGCAGCAGCGCCGATGCCCGCTCCACCAACCAGAGCCTGGACAACTACTTCGAGAAGAAATCGCTGTGGGTCGACCTGGCCTACCTCGACTGGCACCCCACCGCCGTGCCTAACCTGCACCTGATCGGCGGCAAGATGATGCAGCCGTGGGTAAGCATGGGCGACATCATCTGGGACAGCGACATCAACCCAGAAGGCGTGGCCGCCACCTACAAGACCAACCTGGGCGCCGCCGAAGTGTTCGGCAGCATCGGCCACTACAACCTCAAGGACAACGTAGACGGCGACGGCGTGCAGTTCAAACACGACGCCCAACTGTACGCGGCCCAGCTGGGTACCAAGTTCAACGCGGCTGATACCGTCAAGGTCACCGTGGGCGGCAGCATCTACGGTTACGACAACGACAAGGCCTCTGCTGCCCTGCGTTCGCTGGGCAACACCACCAACGAGTTCAACCTGGTGGAAGGCTTCGGCCAGGTGGACTTCACCGGTTTCGCCATCCCGCTGTCGGCCTACGGCCAGTTCGTCAAGAACACCGAAAGCACCGACGGCAAGGACAAGGCCTGGCTGGCTGGCTTGAAGAGCAAGATCGGCGCCTGGAGCCTGGACTACAACTACCGCGACGTGCAGCGTAACGGTGTGGTGAGCCTGTTCACCGACTCGGACTTCGGCAACGGCTTCACCGGTTCCCGTGGCCACAAGTTCAAGGTGGGTTACGAAATCGACAAGAACTTCGCCCTGGGCGCGGCCTACATGATGGCCAAGACCGACTACTCCAACCTGCCCAACAGCAATGCTGATGTAGACACCCTGCAGGTAGACCTGGAAGCCAAGTTCTAAACCGAATGCCCCTCTGCTTCACTTGAAACGGGAAACACCGAACCCCATCCGGTGTTTCCCGTTTTTTTGTGTGTAACGCCTAGGCGTAGCAAGCGCAGAAAGGATCAGCGCTTGCGCAAGATCACGCTGCCAATCGAATACCCCGCCCCAAACGAACTCAACACCCCCAGCGAGCCCTTGGCCAGGTCGTCCTGGTAGAGGTGGAAGGCAATCACCGACCCTGCCGAACTGGTGTTGGCATAACGGTCCAGAATCACCGGCGCGTCTTCTTCGGCCACTTCACGCCCCAGCAGCTTCTTGACGATCAGGTGGTTCATGCTGAGGTTGGCCTGGTGCAGCCAGAAGCGCTTCACATCGCCGGGCTGCAAGCCATTTTCCTGCAGGTGCTCCCCCACCAGCTCAGCCACTTTAGGGCAGACCTCGCGGAACACCTTGCGCCCTTCCTGGATGAACAACTTGTCGGCGGCACCCTCGCCCTCTTCAGCCGCACGGTTGAGGAAACCGAAGTTGTTGCGGATGTTGTTGGAGAACTCGGTCCACAGCTTGCTGCTGACCACATCGAACTGGTGGTTGGAACTGGCCTGGTCGGCACGCTCGAGCAGTACTGCAGTGGCCGCATCGCCAAAAATGAAGTGGCTGTCACGGTCGCGGAAGTTCAGGTGCCCGGTACACACTTCCGGGTTCACCATCAGCACGGCCCGCGCCTGCCCCAAGGCCACGCTGTTGGCTGCCGTCTGGATACCGAATGTGGCGGAGGAACAGGCCACGTTCATGTCGAAGGCAAAGCCCTGAATGCCCAGAGCCTGCTGCACCTCGATGGCGATGGCCGGGTAAGGCCGCTGCAGGTTGGAGCAGGCGACGATGACCCCGTCGACATCGGCCGGTGTACGCCCGGCACGCTCCAGTGCCTGGCGTGCTGCCGCCACCGCCATTTCGCAGAGCACCGACGGCTCGTCGTTGCTACGCTCCGGCAGGCGCGGCTTCATGCGTTGCGGGTCGAGGATGCCGGCCTTGTCCATGACAAAGCGGCTCTTGATGCCAGAGGCTTTTTCGATGAAGGCAGGGTCCGACAAGGGCGCCGCTTCGACCTCACCGCGCTCGATGGCAGCGGCGTTGTCCTGGTTGAACTGCTGCGACCAGGCATTGAAGGACGCCACCAGTTCTTCGTTGGAAATGCTCTGGGCCGGGGTGTACAGGCCGGTGCCGCTGATCACGACATTATGCACGGTGGTTCCTCTGGTCGAAGGCCACCGCCACTGGGCGCTGGCTGGAAACATGACAGGTAGTAGCACTTTAGTGCCAATTGTAAAACGAGGGCTTTGCCTCGAGGGGCCGCGGGCGGCCCCAAATTGCCTCAATAGTGCCACAAGTCTGGAAGTTTAGCCTTCCACCTGGCTCCATTGCTTGCTCAGGCGCTTGTCAGAAATCGGCACCTTGGTGCCCAACTGCTGGGCGAACAGCGACACGCGATATTCTTCCAGCCACCACCGGTAAAGCGTCAGCTGTTCGTCCCGCTTGCCTTCCTGGGCATGCTTGTCGGCCCGCGCCTTGTACTGCGCCCACAGGTTGGCCAGCTCACCGCTCCACACCCGGTCTTTCTGCACCTGCGAGCCGAGTTTCTCCAGGCGAAGTTCCACCGCCTTGAGGTACCGGGGCAGTTCCTTGAACCAGGCCGACGGTGTTTCGCGAACAAAGCCTGCGTACACCAGGTTGCCCAGTTGCTGCTTGATGTCGTTCAGCGCCACAGCCTGGCTCAGGTCAATCTTGCCCTTGAAGCGCTTCTGCAGCCCGTGCCACAGCTTCAGCACCTCCAGCGTCTGGCGTGCCAGGCGTTCGGCGTGTTCGGCCCAGTTGCCACGCTTGCGTTCAGCCAGCGCCGCCAGCGCGGCGCCATCACGCGGCAGGGCCTGCTCACCCTCAAGCACGCAGCTGTCCAGGCTCGCCAGCAGGATGTCCTCGACCAGCGCTTCCACCCGGCCCAGCTCGCGGTACAGCAAGCCCAGTTCGGTCAGCCCCGGCAGCTTGCCGCGCAGGAACTTGGCCGGTTCGGCCAGTTGCTGCAACAACAGCCGCTGCAAGGCGCGACGGTGCTGGAACTGGGCTTCGGCCTGGGTCGAGAAACGCCCTTCGCGCACCGCGCCCTGCTCCTCAACCAGCGCGGGGTAAACCGTCATCGACAGGCCGGCGATGTTCTGCTGGGCCGTTTGCTTGACCTCATTGAACGCTTTGGCCTGCACCGGTTGGTCACCCTTGGCGTCACGCGGCACGGCCAGCGCAGCCTGGCTGGCGGCGGCAAAGCGTGCCGTCAGCTCGGCCAGGTCACGGCCTTCGCCCAGGAACTTGCCCTGGCCGTCGACCACTTCGATGTTCATGCGCAAGTGGCCTTCGACCAGGTTGATCGACTCCTCCCAGGCCTCGTCCGACACCCGCGCACCGGTCATGCGCAGCAGTTCATGGCCAAGGGCCTGGGGCAGCGCACCCTGGCCGAAGGCCATGCGCGCCAGCGCGGCCTTGACGAAGTCGGGCACCGGCACGAAGTTCTTGCGCAGGGCCTTGGGCAGGTTGCGCACCAGTGCCACGCACTTGGCCTCCAGCAAACCGGGCACCAGCCATTCCAGGCGCTCGCCCGGCAGGCTCGGCAGCAGCGGTGCCGGCACCCGCACGGTCACGCCATCGCGGGCGTGGCCCGGCTCGAAGTGGTAGCTCAGCGGCAGGCGCAATTCGCCCAGCTGCAGGCTGTCGGGGTACTGCGCAGCGGTGACTTCACTGGCCTCACGGGCCAGTACGTCTTCCTCGCGCATGATCAGCAGGTTGGCATCCTTCTGGCTGCCCATGCGGTACCAGCTGTCGAACGTGGCGGCCTGGTGGATCTCGGCTGGCAGGCGCGCTTCGTAAAACGCGTACAGCGTTTCTTCGTCCGCCAGAATGTCCCGGCGCCGGGCCTTGGCTTCCAGTTCATCCAATTCTTCAAGCAGGCGCTTGTTGGCCGCCAGGCACTTGGCCCGGGACTGGATCTCGCCGCCCACCAGGCCCTCACGGATGAACAGCTCGCGCGATGCGACAGGGTCGATGGGGCCAAAGTGAACCGGCCGGCGCCCTACCAGGATCAAGCCGTACAGGGTGATCTGCTCGTAGGCCACCACTTGCCCGCGCTTCTTCTCCCAATGGGGTTCGAAGTGGTTCTTCTTGATCAGGTGCCCTGCCAGGGGTTCGATCCAGTCCGGCTCGATACGGGCAACCACCCGCGCATACAGCTTGGTGGTTTCCACCAGCTCAGCCGCCATCACCCACTGCGGGCGCTTGCGCCCCAGGCCCGAGGACGGGTGCACCCAGAAGCGCCGCTGACGTGCCCCCTGGTAGTCACCGTCTTCGGTCTTGTGGCCAATCTGGCTGAGCAGGCCACTGAGGATGGCCTTGTGCATCTTCGGGTAGTCACACGGTTCTTTGTTTACCGTCAATTGCAGCTCGCGGCAGATCAGCGCCAACTGCCGATGGGCATCGCGCCACTCACGCAAGCGCAGGTAATTCAGGAACTGCTTGCGGCACCAGTTGCGCAACGGATTGGCGGTCAAGGCCTGGCGTTGTTCCTCGAACCCGCGCCACAGGTTCACCAGTGCAGCAAAGTCCGAATCCACATCTTTCCACTGGGCGTGCGCCTGGTCTGCCGCCTGCTGGCGCTCGGGCGGGCGCTCGGGCGGGCGCTCGCGCGGGTCCTGTACCGATAGCGCACTGGTGACGATCAGCACTTCCTGCAAGCTACCCAGGCGTGCGCCTTCGAGCAGCATGCGGCCCAGGCGCGGGTCGATGGGCAAGCGGGCCAGCTGGCGGCCGATGGGCGTGAGCTGGTTCTCGCGGTTGACCGCCGACAGTTCCTGCAACAGGTTGAAACCGTCGCTGATGGCCTTGCCATCGGGTGGCTCGATGAACGGGAACGCATCGATGGCGCCCAGGCGCAGGTGCAGCATCTGCAGGATCACCGCCGCCAGGTTGGTGCGCAGAATCTCCGGGTCGGTAAACGCCGGCCGGCTGTTGAAATCCTCTTCGCTGTACAGGCGCACACAGATGCCTGGCTCCACCCGGCCACAGCGGCCCTTGCGCTGGTTGGCGCTGGCCTGGGACACCGCCTCGATGGGCAGGCGCTGCACCTTGGCGCGGTAGCTGTAACGGCTGATACGCGCGGTGCCGGTATCGATCACATAGCGTATGCCGGGCACGGTCAGCGAGGTTTCCGCAACGTTGGTGGCCAGTACCACCCGGCGCCCGGTGTGGGGCTGGAAGATGCGCTGCTGCTCGGCCGGCGACAGCCGGGCGTAAAGCGGCAGAATCTCGGTGTGGCGCAACTGGGCCTTGCGCAGGATCTCCGCGGCGTCGCGAATCTCCCGCTCGCCCGGCAAAAAGATCAGCACATCGCCTGGCCCCTTGCCTTCACCGCGCTCGTGCTGGGCCAACTCGTCCAGGGTGGCGAGGATGGCCTGGTCGACGGTGAGGTCGTCCTCGATCGGGTTGCCCTCCTCGTCCTGCTCACTGGTCAATGGCCGGTACCAGGTGTCCACCGGGTAGGTGCGCCCGGACACCTCGATGATCGGCGCACCGTCGAAGTGCCTGGAGAAGCGCTCCAGGTCGATGGTCGCCGAGGTGATGATCAGTTTCAGCTCGGGGCGTCGGTGCAGCAGGGTCTTGAGGTAGCCAAGCAGGAAGTCGATGTTCAGGCTGCGTTCGTGGGCTTCGTCGACAATGATGGTGTCGTAGCGCTCCAGAAAGCGGTCATGCTGGGTTTCAGCCAGCAGAATACCGTCGGTCATCAGCTTGACCAGCGTATTGGCATCGCTCTGGTCCTCGAACCGTACCTGGTAACCCACCAGGCCGCCCAGCGGCGTGCCGAGTTCCTCGGCCACCCGGGCCGCCACACTGCGCGCAGCAATACGGCGCGGCTGGGTGTGGGCGATCAGGCCATGGCTGCCGCGGCCCAGCTCCAGGCAGATCTTGGGTAACTGGGTGGTTTTGCCCGAACCGGTTTCGCCGGCAATCACCAGCACCTGATGCTCGGCCAGCGCCTTCTTGATTTCATCGCGCTTGGCCGCGATGGGCAGGTTGTCGTCGTAGCGCACCGTGGGCACGCTTTGCTGGCGCGCGGTGACCTGGGCGCAGGAGGCCTGCACCTTGTCCACCCATTGCGCCAGCTTTGCCTCATCGGGGCGCTTGCGCAGTTCGTGCATTTGCCGGCGCAGGCGATGGCGGTCGGCAATCATGGCGTGGTCGAGGTTTTGCAGCAGTTTGTCGATGGCGTGGTCAGTCATGGGGCTTTTGAGTGATGCAGGTGAGCCTGCTTTTTCATGATCGGCATGCGGAAAGTGGGTGGATTGTCGCAGATTTGCGGGTTTTCTGCTGCTTGTGCAGGCCTTTCGCGGGTGAACCCGTTCCCGCAAGTTGCCGCCCAGCCAACCTGAATGTTTAGCCAACCCCAACGTGAAGGTCGCCATTCACTGGTTTAATCACCCCAACACCGCATGTGAGTATCAAAGGCATGACCCCGTTCCAGCCCAGCAACCCGCCATCGCCCCGCCCTTCGCTGCCGAAGGCCACGCGCCGTGCCGGGGAAAATCCGCTGGTGCATGTCATCCTTGCCTTCTGGGCCTTGTGGCACTGCCGCCACGCCCGCCCGCCGGATACCTCGCTTACGCCGCTGTGACCCAAACCGGCCACACCCTGGCCGATTGACTCAGTTGGGCCGCTTGCCAGCGCGGCGGCCCCGTGCGCCCGCGAGCGACTTCATCATGCACTTTGCCCCTGTAGAGCAGGCCAACCGTTTTCTGGCCGACAACCCCGATATCGAACTGTTCGAGCTGTTCATCCTCGACGCCAATGGCGTGCCCCGCGGCAAGCTGCTGCACCGCGATGAACTGCTGCCCGTGTACCAGAGCGGCCGCCCGCTGCCTAGCACCATCCTGGGCCTGACCCTCAATGGCGATGACGTGGAGAACTCCGGCCTGGTGTGGGACGTGGGCGACATCGACTGCCGTGCCTACCCACTGGAGAACAGCCTGGTGCGCCTGCCTTGGCGGCGCATACCCACCGCTGCGGTGCAGGTGAGCATGCACCCCGACGAGGGCCTGCCTGCCAGCGTCGCCGACCCGCGCCATGTGCTGGTACGCACTGTCGAGGCACTCAAGGCCGACGGCTATCACCCGGTGATGGCCTGCGAACTGGAGTTCTACCTGCTCGACCAGCAGCCCGACGCCCAGGGCCGCCCCCAGCCTGCACGGGACACGGACGGTGGCCGGCCGCGCAACACACAGGTATACGGGCTGCGCGAGCTGGAGCAGATCGAGCCGTTTCTGGCCGACCTGTATGCAGCCTGCAAGGCCCAAGGCATCCCGGCGCGTACGGCGATTTCGGAGTACGCCCCTGG
Source organism: Pseudomonas sp. S36 (assembly GCF_016647875.1). Taxonomy (NCBI): domain Bacteria; kingdom Pseudomonadati; phylum Pseudomonadota; class Gammaproteobacteria; order Pseudomonadales; family Pseudomonadaceae; genus Pseudomonas; species Pseudomonas sp. S36. The sequence goes on from NZ_JACVVG010000025.1 coordinate 15,380, forward strand.
GCAGGTGGAAATCACCCTGGAGCACGGTGAAGCGCTGCAGGCCATGGACCAGGCGGTACGCTACAAACGCCTGGTGAAAGGTGTTGCCCATGCCCACGGCATGCAGGCCTGCTTCATGGCCAAGCCGTTCGCGCAACTGGCCGGGACCGGCATGCACATGCACCTGAGCCTGGCCGATGACGCCGGCCGTAATCTGTTTGCCAGTGAGGACAAGGCCGGCACCCCGCTGCTGCGCCAGGCCATCGCCGGCATGCTGCGCCACCTGCGTGATTCGCTGCTGCTGTTCTGCCCCAACGCCAACTCGTTCCGGCGTTTTCAGGCCAACAGCTATGCGCCGCTGGCCCCCACCTGGGGTGTCGACAACCGCACAGTGAGCCTGCGGGTGCCGGGGGGCCCTGCGGCCAGCCGGCACGTGGAGCACCGGATCTGCGGTGCCGATGCCAACCCCTACCTGGCTGCCGCAGCGATCCTCGCCGCCACCCACTGCGGTATCCGCGAACAACTCGACCCAGGCGCGCCGGTGCAAGGCAACGGCTATGCCCAGGCCACCGAACACCTGCCTACCGACTGGCTGACCGCCCTCGATGCCCTGCAGCATTCACGTTGGGCCCAGCAGGCGCTTGGCGAGCAGTTCCTTGGCGTGTACCTGAAGGTCAAGCGCGCCGAGTACCGCCAGTTCATGGCCGAAGTCAGCGAGCAGGACTGGCGCTGGTACCTGCACCAGGCCTGAGCCCCCATCAAACAAGGAATTGCCATGAATGCAGCATTGAACAAGGGCCCGGCGCAGCGCGCACCGTCCTACTACAGCGCCACACTCAACGACCACACGCAGTACCCCCAGCTTCAGGGCACGGTGCAGGTGGACGTGGCGATCATCGGCGGTGGCTTCACCGGTGTGGCCACCGCCGTGGAGCTGGCCGAGCGCGGCCTGAAGGTCGCCATCATCGAAACCCACCGCATTGGCTGGGGCGCCAGCGGGCGCAATGGCGGCCAGGTCACTGGCAGCCTGTCTGGCGACGAAGCCATGCGTTCGCAAATGCGCCAGCACCTGGGCGCCGAGGTGGACGACTTCATCTGGCACCTGCGCTGGCGCGGGCACCAGATCATCGAGCAGCGCGTGGCGCGCTACGGTATCGATTGCGACCTCAAGCACGGCCACCTGCACGCGGCCATGAAGCCTTCGCACCTGCGGGAGTTGCATGCGTTCCAGGCCGAGGCCCAGCGCCGGGGCATGGGCGAGCAGGTGCACATGCTCGACCAGGCCGCCGTGGCAGACCACCTGCAAAGCCCGCTGTACCTGGGGGCGCTGAAAAACCTGCGCAACCTGCACCTGCACCCGCTCAACCTGTGCCTGGGCGAAGCACGCGCGGCCCGTGGCCTGGGCGCGCTGGTATTCGAAAACTCCGAGGTGCTGGACATCGTGCACGGCCCGCGCCCGGCAGTGGTCACCGCCCATGGCCGGGTGGAAGCGCGCCAGGTGATGCTGGCCGGGGACGTGTACCACACGCTTGAAAAGCGCCAGCTCAAGGGCAAGATTTTCCCGGCCATGGGCGGCATCGTCACCACGGCACCGCTGGGCGAGCTGGCCGAGCAGATCAACCCGCAGGACCTGGCCGTCTATGACTGCCGCTTCGTGCTCGACTACTACCGGCTGACCGCTGACAAACGGCTGTTATTCGGCGGCGGCGCCAATTATTCCGGGCGGGACTCGCGGGATATCGAAGGTGAGTTGCGGCCTTGTATCGAGCGCACGTTCCCGGCGTTGAAAGGCGTACCCATCGAGTTTCAGTGGAGCTGCGCCATGGGCATTGTGGTGAACCGCATTCCCCAACTGGGCAAGCTGTCGGGCAACGTCTGGTACTGCCAGGGGTACTCGGGGCACGGTATTGCCACCAGCCACATCATGGGTGAAATCATGGCCGAGGCGTTGACCGGGACGCTGGAACGGTTCGATACCTTTGCCCAGTGCAAGCATGTGCGTGTGCCGATGGGGGACTTGCTGGGCAACCCGTTGCTGGCCGCAGGCATGTGGTACTACCAGATGCTGGAGAAATTGCGCTGATCGACGGGCGATGGGCTGCGGAGCAGCCCTCGATCCCCATCTGCGCCCTGAGCCGTCCGCCCTGCCAACGGTGGACAAGGCTCAGGCGGTCTTCTTCAGACCTTGTTTTTTCAGTTCTTCGTCACGCAACTCGCGGCGCAGGATCTTGCCCACGTTGGTGGTAGGCAGCACATCGCGGAACTCGATCTGGCGGGGCACTTTATAGCCGGTGACATTGGCGCGCATGTGCTCCATCACCTGCTCCTTGGTCAGGGTCATGCCCGGCTTGACCACGATGAACATCTTGATCACTTCCCCCGACTTCTCGTCCGGTATACCGATGGCCGCGCACTGGGACACGCCCGGCAACGCCACCAGCACGTCCTCCAGCTCGTTGGGGTAGACGTTGAAACCCGAGACCAGAATCATGTCTTTCTTGCGGTCAACGATACGCATGTAGCCGTCTGGCTGGATCAAGGCGATGTCGCCGGTCTTCAGCCAGCCTTCGCTGTCCAGGATTTCGGCAGTGGCGTCTTCGCGCTGCCAGTAGCCCTTCATTACCTGCGGGCCCTTCACGCACAACTCCCCCACCTCGCCCAGCGGCAACTCATTGCCCGCGTCGTCGATGATCTTGCACAGGGTGGACGGTACCGGAATGCCAATGGTGCCCACCTGGTTGGCCTGGGCCGGGTTCACCGCCGCCACGGGGCTGGTTTCGGTCATGCCGTAACCCTCGCAAATGGCGCAACCTGTAACGGCCTTCCAGCGCTCGGCCACGCTCAGTTGCAAGGCCATGCCGCCAGACAGGGTAATTTTCAGGGCAGAGAAGTCCAGGCTGCGGAAGGCATCACTGTTGCACAGGGCCACGAACAGGGTATTGAGGCCGACAAAACCGGTGAACTTCCATTTGCCCAGCTCCTTGACCATCGCCGGCAGGTCCCGCGGGTTGCTGATCAGCACGTTGTGGTTGCCGATGAGCATCATGGCCATGCAATGGAAGGTAAAGGCGTAGATGTGGTACAGCGGCAGCGGGGTAATGAGGATCTCGCAGCCTTCATGCAGGTTGGCCCCCATCAGGGCCCTGCACTGCAGCATGTTGGCCACCAGGTTGCGGTGGGTGAGCATCGCGCCCTTGGCCACGCCCGTGGTACCGCCGGTGTACTGAAGCACCGCCACGTCATGGGCCTGCGGGTTGGCTTCAACCACCGGCTGGCCCTTGCCCAGGGCGATGGCGTCGTTGAAGCGCACGGCCTGAGGCAGGTGGTAGGCCGGCACCATCTTCTTCACATACTTGATGACGCTGTTGATCAGCAGCCGCTTGATCGGTGGCAGCAGGTCGGCCACCTCGGTGACGATCACGTGCCTGACCTGGGTCTTGGGCACCACCTTCTCAGCCAGGTGGGCCATGTTGGCCAGGCATACCAGCGCCTTGGCACCGGAATCGTTGAACTGGTGTTCCATTTCCCGCGCGGTGTACAGCGGGTTGGTGTTGACCACGATCAGCCCTGCACGCATGGCACCGAACACGGCCACAGGGTACTGGAGCACGTTGGGCAACTGCACGGCGATGCGGTCACCGGGCTTGAGGTCGGTATGCTGTTGCAGCCAGGCCGCGAACGCACCTGACAGCGCATACATTTCGCCATAGGTGATCGTCTTGCCCAGGTTGCTGAAGGCCGGTTTGTCGGCGAAGCGCTGGCAGGATTGCTTGAGTACCGCCTGGATGTTGGGGAATTCGTCCGGATCGATATCCGCCGTTATCCCGGCTGGGTACTTATCCTGCCAAAAATGGTCGATCATTCAAGCCCACTCCTTCAGCAACAGCGAAGTTCGATTCGCGCATCGAGGCGCTTATTATTGATATGAGATGACGGCGCGTTGCAAACCGGATCATCTGAAAACGGGGCGAGATTAGCAGCTTTGCCTGGGGTCGACCAGAGGCTCCGACAGGCCGAAAGGTCACAAAAATGACTATTTTGGTAATTATGGTCACACCCAGGGTGATGTGACGTTAGACAGCCTTCTGAAACCTGTATGCGGCAGCCTAGAGCATCCAAGCCGCCCTAACCTGCCGCATGCCTGCGGCTCAGCCGGCGTCGCGCAGTTCCCGGCGCAAGATCTTGCCAACCGGCGTCATCGGCAGCGCGTCGCGCAGCACAATGTGCTTGGGCACCTTGTAACCGGTGAGGTTAGCCTTGCAGTAGGCCTTCAGCTCATCCACGCTCACGCCACCCTCACGGGGCACCACGAACAGCTTGACCGCCTCCCCGGAGCGCTCGTCGGGCACACCGATGGCCGCGCAGCTGGCAACCTGTGGGTGGGCCATGACCACATCCTCCACCTCGTTGGGGTACACGTTGAAGCCCGAGACGATGATCATGTCCTTCTTGCGGTCGACGATGCGGGTAAAGCCGTCCGGGTCGATCACGGCAATGTCGCCCGTCTTGAACCAGCCATCGGCATCCAGCGCCTGGGCCGTGGCTTCGGGCTGCTGCCAGTAGCCTTTCATTACTTGCGGCCCCTTGATGCACAACTCGCCCCGCTCACCCAGCGGCAGTTCGTTGCCCTCGTCGTCGATGACCTTGAATGCAGTACCTGCCACCGGGATACCCACCGTCCCCAGGCGCGCCAGTTGACCATAAGGGTTGGTACTGGCTACAGGGGAGGTTTCAGTAAGGCCGTAGCCTTCGACGATGCGACACCCGGTCAGTTGCTCCCAGCGCTCGGCCGTGGCCTTGACCAGGGCAGTGCCGCCAGAGTTGGTGACTTTCAGCGCCGAGAAGTCCAGTTGGCGGAACCCGGGGTGGTCCATCAGGGCAACGAACAGGGTGTTGAGGCCCAGCAATGCGGAAAACCGCCACTTGCTCAACTCCTTGATGAAACCGGAAATATCCCGTGGGTTGGTGATGAGTACGTTGTGGTTGCCAGTCACCATCATGCACATGCAGTTCGCGGTGAACGCATAGATGTGGTACAGCGGCAAAGGGGCGATCATCACCTCCTCGCCGTCCTTGAGCAGCTTCTGGCCATCTGGCCCATGCTGTGAGAAACACGCCAGTACCTGCAGCATGTTGGCAACCAGGTTGCCGTGGGTGAGCATGGCGCCCTTGGCCAGGCCCGTGGTACCGCCTGTGTACTGCAGCACCGCGATGTCGTCAAGGCCAAGCGGCACAGCCTTCGGTGAACCACCGCGCCCTTGGCGCAGCGCCTGTTTGAATGACAGGGCCTGGGGCAGATGGTAGGCCGGCACCATCTTCTTCACCTTGTCCACCACGGTATTGACCAGCCACCCCTTGGCCGTAGGCAACAGGTCGCCCATCTTCGCCTCGATCAGGTATTCAATACCGGTATCGGGCAACACCGCCTGAACGCGCTGGCCAAACATGTTCAGGTACACCAGCGCGCGGGCACCGCTGTCCTTGAACTGGTGGCGCATCTCCCGTTCGGTGTACAGCGGGTTGGTGTTGACCACGATCAGCCCGGCGCGCAGGGCGCCGAACACGGCGATCGGGTACTGCAACACGTTGGGCATCTGCACAGCGATACGGTCGCCAGGTTTCAGGCGGGTGTGTTGCTGCAGCCAGGTGGCGAATGCCGCCGATAACCGCTCCAGGTCACCGTAGGTCAGCGTCACCCCCAGGTTGCTGAAGGCGGGGCGATCGGCAAAGCGCTTGCAGGAGCGCTCGAATACTTCGACCACGGAGCTGTAGGCGTGAAGATCGATGGTGGAGGGCACGCCCGCCGGGCGTTTGTCGTTCCAGAAGTCGGCTTGCATTTATTATTGTTCCTCTGCCGGGACCTGCACTGCGTCCTTTTATCCAGGTGCCCGGGCGCGTAGCGGCCAGGCGTTGATTCGACGTTAGCAGGTAAGCGCAGCGCGGCCCACACGCCTGATGCCGCCATTAACATTGTGAATCTTATTTGTGCCCTTCCTGCAATCTGGCCCGCTGGGCATACACTGTGTTGGGCGCGAATGTGATCCGGTCGACACCGGCAAGCGTCTCACCCGTCTTGGCCGACGCCCCGTGCGCGACCACCACCGACATGTACTGCTTAAGGAAGCCCCGATGTCCCAGGTCAGCAACACGCCTTACGAAGCCCTAGAAGTCGGCCAGAAGGCCGAATACAAGAAGTTTGTGGAAGAGCGCGATATCCAGCTGTTCGCCGCCATGTCCGGCGACCACAACCCGGTGCACCTGGACGCCGAATTCGCCGCCAAGAGCATGTTCCGCGAGCGCATCGCCCACGGCATGTTCAGCGGCGCGCTGATCAGCGCGGCAGTGGCCTGCACCCTGCCCGGCCCTGGCACCATCTACCTGGGGCAGCAGATGAGCTTCCAGAAACCGGTGAAAATCGGCGACACCCTTACCGTTCGCCTGGAGATTCTCGAAAAACTGCCGAAGTTCAAGGTGCGTATCGCCACCAACGTGTTCAACCAGAACGACGAACTGGTCGTTCAGGGCGAGGCCGAGATCCTGGCGCCGCGCAAGCAACAGACCGTAGAACTGGTATCGCCACCGAATTTCGTTGCCAGCTGAACTTGGCTTGCGGCATGGCCGGGGCTGCCTGCGCAGCCCCTGCAAGCACGCTTACGCTGCGCGCCCGAGGATGAATTCCTGGTAACCCGATACGATCACGTACACAGCGAAATAACAGAAGATCAGAGCAGACAGCACATACGACCACGTCAGCAGGCGATCACCCAGCAGGCGCCCGCCGTGGCTGGCAATGCCGCAGAGGCTCATGCACCACACCAGCCCGGCCACGAAGAACCCTGCCAGAAACAACCCCGCGTCCACCAGGCTGCCGCCGCCAGAGCGGGATATCAGCACGCCCCCTACCGCCGCGAACCACAAGATGGCACTGGGTGAGGACATCGCCAGGAAGATGCCGCGCAAAAACTCGCGCCAACCGGACTCCACGGCCACGTTGGTGCTCGCCTGCATATGCCCGCCGCGCCACGCAGCCAGCACCATCTTGATGGCAAACCACACCAGCAGCGCCGAACCGCCCAGCCACAAGGCCCAGCGCACGGCTTCGAATTGCAGCAACACGGTCATGCCTGCCAACGCGGCGATGGCATAGAGCAAATCACCCACACACGTGCCAAGGCCAAGCCAGAACCCTTGCAGAAAGCCACGCTGCATGGCCAGGGTAATCATGGCGATGTTGGCTATACCGATGTCCAGGCACAGGGACAGGCTGAGGAGAAAACCATTGGAAAAAGGCATCAGGGGCTCTGCGAAGGTGTAAATGGGCGGCGTAGAGCCTGCCACGACTGCGCAGTAGCTGGGAAGCGCTAACAGGTGGAGTGGGCACTGCCGCCCCACCCGTTAACGCCAAAGGCGGGTGCCTGAGCCGTCAGCCCTGCTGGCAGCCGCCGCCCATGGCACGGTATTGAACGGTGTGCACCTGGCCCTGATGGTCTTCGTAGGTCATGGTGGCAGGCACCACTTCGCACACGTTGGGGATGGTCGACAGGTTGATGACACGCTTGATGTCGAGGTTCATGGAGTAGTCGTACTGCTGCGCCACCGGCTCACTGGAAGCAGGCGCAGAAGGGTCTGCGAGGGCGAACGAGGACATACCGACCAACGCAAGTATCAGTAGTGGTTTCATGTTGAATGCCTTCATGTTTCAAGCTGATCGATTGACTTCTGATGCCGTCGCCGGCCCGGAGAAGTTGCCATCGGGCTACCGATGGCACGAAGTACCGATCCCGCTTCTTACTACAGGGGGGATGAGGAAATTCTACGCCTGCCAGGTAATAGTTGAACCCCGCAGTCGGATATTCACCCTTGCCGTATTTGCAACAATCTGCGACAAAGTACGCGCCATCCGTCACCGCCATTTCCAGGAGCGCGCTATTTCACAGCCTCTTGCTTGCACACAGCTTTGCCACACGCAACGCCGGCTGCTCGACCATTTCTACCGCCAGCAGGGCTCACGCATGCGTGCCTCTGGCGAGGGTCAACTGTGGGTGGCGAGGGCGCCAGAGATTGTTGCGGGGCTAAGCCTTTCCTGTATCGAGGGTGGCTGGTGGCTGACTGGCCTGTTCGTGGCGCCACAATGGCGGGGTACGGGTATCGCACGTGCGCTGATCGAAGCAGCATTGTGCCAACCGTATGGTACGGCCTGGCTGTTCTGCCACCCGACACTGCGGCCGTTCTATGCAAATGTTGGCTTTGGGCCCGCCGAGCACCTGCCGCAGGCGCTGGCCAGCCGGCTGCAACGCTACCAGCGCAGCAAGGCGCTGGTAGCGTTGCAACGCCGCCAGTATGGCGACGCTGTCAGCGTGGTTGAGGCTGGGCAGTAGCAGGCTCTGTGGGCGCCGGGTGCTCATGCCCCAGCACTTTCACGTTCTCTTGCGACTTCTCACCGTCGAAGTCTTTCTCCCCAGGGTCCTTGCCCTCGGCAGACATGTGCTCGATTACCGCATTCATTTCAGCGCCAAGCAGCAGCACGGCGGCTGAAATATAGAAGTAGAGCAGCAGCACGATGATTGCCCCGATGCTCCCGTACATGGCGTTGTAGTCGGCGAACGTTTTCACGTAGTAGGCAAAGCCCAACGAGGCCACGATCCACACCACCACCGCCAGTACCGAGCCTGGGGTAATGAAGCGAAACTTCTGTTTCACATCCGGCATCACGTAGTAGATAAGCGCCACTGCCACCATCAGCAGAATGACGATCACCGGCCAGCGCAAAATGGTCCACAGCGTAACGATGAACTCCTGCATACCGATTTGCGAGGCGATCCACTCCATCACCTGCGGCCCCAGTACCATCAGCGCCGCCGCAGCCAGCAGCATGCCGGCCAAGCCAACGGTATAAAAGATCGACAACGGGATACGCTTCCATACCGGCCGCCCCTCGGGCACGTCATAGGCGGCGTTCATGGCGCTCATCATCAGCCGCACACCGGCCGAGGCGGTCCACAGGGCAATCACGATACCCACCGACAGCAAGCCACCCTTGGACTGCTGCAACTGGTCGATCACCGGGTTGACCTGTTCCAGTGCCTGCGGAGGCAGCACCAGCTCGGACTGCAAGCGCAGCCACGAGAAAAAGTCAGGCAGGTGCAGGAAGCCGATGAGGGCGATCAGGAACAGCAGGAAAGGGAATAACGAGAAAAGCGCCTGATAAGCCAGCGCGGAGGCGTAGGTGGACATTTCGTCATCAAGGAACTCCTTGACGGTGCGCACCAACACGCGGTGCAGGGGCAGGCCCTGCAGGGCGGAAAAAATCATAGCGTCTCCTTTCGCCGCTCTATCGATGTGACTGTTAAGTCTAATAGACCATGCGCTGAGCGCGCTGCTCCCGGCAGTGTTACAAAAAATGCAAAAAACTCACCCAGCTTGTTGCCGCCCTCCGCGCACTGGCATGAAGGCGGCCAAGCATCGGGCATTACTTGTCGGTGGCTTTTTTAACAGCGTCCTTCACATCGCCTTTGACCTGTTGCCCCTCGCCCTTAATTTCCTGCGCCTTGCCTTCGGCCCGGAGCTTGTCGTTCCCGGTCACCTTGCCGACGCCCTGTTTGATATTGCCCACTGCTTCGTTGGCCAAGCCTTTCGCTTTATCTCCAGTACCGCTCATGGCAAAACTCCTGTGATGTGACACGCGTATCGTGCCGACAAAAGGTGGACTCGGCCGCTTGCGCAAGAGTTTCAAGAAATTTTGCACACAATGCCAAGCGGTAGGCGCAGCGCACCTGCACTACACCACAGCGCCAAGCCTTGCCGCGCCCGGTGCCACCCCTCACAATGCAGGCTTTGAAGGCTTCAACCCGCAGGAACCTGCATGAAACTCGACAAACCCGCCGCCATCGCGCGGCGCAACGATGCACTGGCCCGGCCTGTGCTGACCAGCGCCAACACCCTGTTCGCCATCCTCGACCACAAGCGCAACCTGTGGTGGTTCGACGTGCCGGTGGCACTGCTGCGCAAGGGCCAGCCAGACTGGGTCAACCTGCTGCTGCACACCCCGGAAAGCGACGAGCTGCAACACCTGAAAGTGCCCGTCAACTTCCTGCGCGCGCATCAGGAGCAGATGGAGGTGCGCAACCCTGGCAAGCGCCGCTCCACCATCAGCCTGGCCCTGAGCGCCGACCGCGATTCACTGCTGCGCGACACCCGCCCAGGCGGCGAGCAGCTGGATTTCCGCAGCTTCGTGCAGGGCTGATCAGGCTTTCTCGATGCGGTCGTCATGGATGACGATACGGCCCTGCTTGAACAGGCCACCAATGGCTTTCTTGAAGTTGCCCTTGCTGACATTGAACAGCTTGCTGATCAGCGCCGGGTCGCTCTTGTCAGACACGCCCAGCACCCCACCTTCGGCCTCCAGGCGGGCCATGATCTGCGCCTGCAGGTCGTCGGACAGCGCCGCACCCACTGGCTGCAGGCTCAAGGAGATCTTGCCGTCGGCACGTATTTCCTTGATGAAGCCTTTCTCGTGCATGCCAGAGCGCAGGAACTTGAACACCTCATTCTTGTGGATCAGGCCCCAATGGCGGTTGTTGATGATTGCCTTGAACCCCATGGGCGTTTCACCGGCAACCAGCAACTCCACCGGCTGGCCAGGCTTGTAGTCTGGAGGCGCAACGTCCAGGTAGCGGTCCAGGCGTGAGGTGGCGGTGATGCGCCGGGTGCGTTTGTCGAGGTAGACGTGCACCACGCAGTAGTCGCCGATCTTCAGCGGGCGGGCTTCCTCGGAGTACGGCATCAGCAGGTCCTTGGACAAACCCCAGTCCAGGAAGATACCCGCACCGTTGATGTCCTTGACCTTGAGGCTGGCGAACTCGCCCACCTGCACCTTGGGCTTTTCAGTGGTCGCGATCAGCTGGTCTTCGCTGTCCAGATAGATGAACACGTTGAGCCAGTCGTCCACCTCGGTTTCTGCGCCTTTCGGGATGTAGCGCCCCGGCAGCAGAATTTCCCCGTCGGCGCCGCCGTCCAGGTACAACCCGAAGTCCACGTGTTTCACAATTTGCAAACTGTTGTAACGCCCAAGCAGAGCCATTTCGGTACATCCTCAAGTCAAGGGGGCTATTTTCCGGATAGACAGCGGGTGGTGTCAAAGCTTCCGGACGGTTACCGGCCTCCCATGCTACAGGCAGATGACCCGGTTGAACCGTCGCCACCCTGCTGCGTCTACCGATTGGCCGCCACTGCAAGGAACAGCTTATGCCGCTTCGCCTGCTCAAGACCGCGCTTGTCACGCTGGGGGTGGTTCTGGCCCTGGGCGCCTGCAGCCGGATCGACCTGGCCTACCGCAACCTCGACCGCCTGGTGCCGTGGTCGCTGGGCGACTACCTGGACATGAACCGTGACCAGAAGACCCTGCTCGACGATCGGCTCAGGGAGCACCTGGCGTGGCACTGCAAGACCCAGCTGCCTGGCTACCTCGACTGGCTCGACCGGCTGCGCGACATGGTGGCCAACAATCAGGTCACCGACCAGGCCTTGCAGCAGCGTACCCATGAGGCCCGCGAGGCGATTGGCCGGGTGGCAGCCGAAATTACCCCCTCCGCCACTGAACTGCTGCGCGGCATGAGCGATGCGCAAGTAGCAGAGATGCGCGAGGCTTTTCGTGATGACATCGCCGAGCGCCGCAAGGAATACGTAGACACTCCCCTGCCCCAGCAAATTGCCGAGCGGGCCGAACGTATGCAGAAACGCCTGAAGCCCTGGCTGGGTGAACTGAGCCCCGGCCAGAAGCAGCGCGTGGTCGCCTGGTCGCAAGCGCTGGGGGACCAGAACCGCGAATGGATTGCCAACCGCGCCCACTGGCAGCAGCAGCTGCTGTTGGCGGTGGACCAACGCAACGATGCCAGTTTCCCGGCCCGTATGGCCACGCTGCTGCAGAGCAAGGAGAGCCTATGGACGCCTGAATACCGCCAGGCCTTCCAGAACACCGAACAACAGGCCCGCAGCCTATTGGTAGACCTGCTACAGCAGAGCACGCCGCAGCAGCGCCAGGTGCTGCAGGCCCGGCTGGCAAAAGTGCGCACCGATTTCAGCACGCTGAAATGCCTGAAGGACTAAGGGCCAGGCTACGTTCAACGTGCCTTGCGCCGATAGGGGAACACGTCGATCACCTTGCCATCGCGTATCGCCGCCTGCAGGCCTTGCCAATAGCTGGCATCGAACAACTCGCCATGCAGGCGGGTGAACAGGCGCCGCTGGCCCAGGTCGGCAAACAGAAAGGGCGGGAATTCCTCGGGGAACACATCATGGGGCCCAATGGAGTACCACGGCTCGCCTGACAGCTCGTCTTCCGGGTAGCGCGGCGGCGGAATATGGCGGAAGTTGACCTCCGTCAGATAGCTGATCTCGTCGTAGTCGTAGAACACCACCCGGCCATGACGCGTCACACCAAAGTTCTTCAGCAGCATGTCACCAGGGAAGATGTTCGCCGCCGCCAGTTGCTTGATGGCCAGGCCGTAATCCTCCAGTACCTCCAGCACTTGGGCCTCGCTGGCCTGTTCCAGGTACAGGTTCAACGGCGTCATGCGCCGTTCGGTCCAGCAATGGCGGATCAGCACCGTATCGCCCTCAAGCACCACGGTGGAGGGCGCCACCTCAAGCAACTCGGCCAGGCACTGCGGCGCGAACCTCGCCACGGGGAAGCGGAAGTCGGCAAAGGCCTGGGTATCGGCCAGGCGCCCTACCCGGTCGATGCTCTTCACCAACCGGTACTTGTCGATCACCGTGGCGCGGTCGACGGTTTTTGACGGCGAGAAACGGTCCTTGATGACTTTGAACACGGTATTGAAGCCCGGCAGGGTAAACACGCTCATCACCATGCCACGCACGCCGGGGGCCATGACGAAGCGGTCGTCACTGCTGGCCAAGTGGTTGATCAGGGCGCGGTAGAACTCGGACTTGCCCTGCTTGTAGAAACCAATGGAGGTATACAGCTCGGCCACATGCTTGCCCGGCAGAATGCGTTTGAGAAAGCCCACGAATTCACCCGGCACCGGCACATCGGCCATGAAATAGGAGCGGGTGAAGGAGAAGATGATCGAGACTTCAGCCTCGTCGGTGATCAAGGCATCGGCCTCGATGCCCTGCCCCTCCCGGTGCACCAGGGCAATCACCAGCGGCCATTGTTCGTCGCCGTTGTATAACCGGCCGACCAGGTAAGCGCCCTTGTTGCGGTACAGCACCGGCACGAACAGCTCCACCGCCAGCGCTGGGTCGCGGCACACCCAATCGGGCAGGCATTCACGAAGCTGCGCTTCCAGCCGCAGCAGGTCGCCGTCGAGGTCGGCGTAAGGGATGTGGAACCGGTAGTCGGCGAAGATGGCCTGCAACAGCCCGGCGAGGCCGCCGTCGGGGCGATAGGTACGGGTTTGTGTGGCACGCCGGCGCAACGCTGGGCGTGTGCTGTGGATGAACATGCAACGGTCGCTGATCAGGTCATGGCTGAACAGGCTGCAGAACACCGAGTTGTACCAGGTTTCGGCCAGTTCATCGTCCAGCCGCTGTGCAATCAGCTGGATATAGGCGCTTTTAACCTGCGGCCACTGGGCCACGTCCAGCAGCACCTGCGCGGCAAAGCCCTCGCGCAGCCGCTGGTTGGCCACAGCGACCTGCTCCTCGTAGAGGTTGATGCGCGCAGCGGCCGTGTGCTGGATCTCCTGCCAGCGGGCTTGTTCGAAGCGCTCACGTGCGCCTAGGGTGATGCGCTGGAAATGCTCGCGATAGCCGTCGAAGCCGGTGAGCATCAAGCGGGCAATGGCGGCTGCAGGCCAGGGATGGAGCATACCGGGCACCTCGGTGGCGGGCGGAGATACACAGCTTAGCCGCTCGCCCTGGCGTGTGAGGCCCCTGCCTGCAAATGTGGCTGGCAAGATTACAACGCAAGAAAGCACAAGAAACCCCCTGCTGCCTCGCGTACACTCGCGCCCCCAGCCACGCCCCCGGAGACTGCCGTGAGCCCCATCGCTCTAGCCCGCCTGCTAACCCTTGCCGCCGTGTGGGGCGCGAGCTTCCTGTTCATGCGTATCATCGCGCCCGAACTGGGCACGGTGCCCACGGCGTTTTTCCGCGTGTCCATCGCCTGCCTGGGGCTGATCGCGATTGTGGCCGCTGCAGGTGTGCGCTGGGATTTCCAAGGCAAGCTGGGCGCTTGCCTGGTGCTGGGTATGATCAACTCCGGCATCCCGGCAACCTTCTACTCGGTCGCAGCTCAAGTGCTGCCAGCCGGCTATTCAGCCATTTTCAATGCCACGACACCGTTGATGGGTGTACTGATCGGCGTGCTGTTCTTCAAGGAGCCCATGACCCTCGCCAAGCTGTGCGGCATTTTCCTGGGCCTGTTTGGCGTCGCCATTTTAAGTGGCGCCGGGCCGGTGGCACTGGACGCGGCCCTGCTGCAAGGTGCTCTGGCCTGCCTGGCGGCGACCACCTGCTATGGGTTTGCCGGTTTTCTGGCCCGGCGCTGGGTCGGCGGCCTGGACAGCCGCCTGTCGGCGCTGGGCAGCATGCTCGGCGCCACCCTGCTGCTCAGCCCTGTATTCGCCTGGAGCGCGCTCAGCCAGCCACCTGCCAGTTGGGGCGGCTGGCAGGTGTGGCTGTCGCTGCTGGGCCTGGGGCTGCTGTGCACCGCCTTCGCCTACATCCTGTACTTCCGGCTGCTGGCGGAAATCGGCCCGGTCAAGGCCAGCACCGTGACCTTCCTGATCCCGGCGTTCGGGGTGCTGTGGGGGGCATGGCTACTGGATGAGCCGCTGTCCATGGCGCACCTGTACGGCGGCCTGCTGATCGGCGCGGCGCTGTGGCTGGTGCTGCGCCCGGCCCGCCGATGAGCAGCGGCTACCGCAAGGTGCTGTTCCGCCTGGCACAGGACGAGAGCGGCTACCCACCGGCCTCGGTGGAAGGGCTGTGGGCACGGCCAGAGCAGGGTGGCTACCGGGTCGACAGCATCCCTTTTCATGTCTATGGCGTCGCACCGGGCGACCTGGTCGCCGCCCGCGAGGAAGGGCCAGATGCCTGGTTCGAGGGCGTACTGCACAGTGGCGGTGGCTCGGTGTTCCGGGTAATTGTGAGGCCGCCGGAAACCCTGCAGCAGGTGCAGGCCGCACTGGTGGAGTTCGGTTGCGTGTCCGAGGCGGAGAAGGCCGTGAGGATGCTGGCGGTGCACGTATTGCCGGAGCAGGTGCCCGATACCCTGCTGTACTACCTGGTGACCCAGCGCGAAGCCGGCGTGCTCGATTTCGAAGAAGGCGTACTGCGCCATCGCATCCCTGACGATTTGCGCTGACCGCCGGCCCTGGCCATCAGGTATGGCCTGGGCCGGCTGCGCGAGGGCTTAGAACAACCAGCGGTACAACAGGTAGGCCACCACCACCGCCAGTACCGGCCGCAGAATGCGGTAGGCCTTGGGGTTGGCGCGTTTGAACTGCTTCACACGGGTGCTGATGCGGTTGCTGAAGCGCTTGCTCCAGGCGTAGGCCTGGTTGATCCCGCCCACGCGCTCTTCATCGGTGTTTTGCGGCGCCGTGGCACGGCCCAGGAAAGCACTGACCTTGCGGTTGATACGCACCATCAGCGGGCTGCTGAGCGGGCGTTCGATGTCGCAGAACAGGATCACCCGGGTGATGTCGGTTTCGTTCTTGACCCAGTGCACGTAGGTTTCATCGAACATGACGTCCTGGCCATCACGCCAGGCATAAGGTTCGCCATCGACGTAGATGCGGCAGGCATCGGAGTTGGGCGTGGACAGCCCCAGGTGGTAGCGCAGCGAGCCGGCAAACGGGTCGCGGTGCGGGTTGAGGTGGCTGCCACCTGGCAACAGGGCGAACATGGCGCCCTTGACGTTGGGGATGCTGCTGACCAGCTCCACGGTGCGTGGGCACAGGGCCTCGGCCGAAGGCAACGGCTTGTCGTACCACTTCAGGTAGAAGCGCTTCCAGCCTTTCTTGAAGAACGAGCCGAAGCCGGCGTCGTTGTCCTTTTCGGCGGCGCGGATGTAACCCTCGTCGAACAGGCGCATCGCCTCCTCGCGGATTTCCTGCCAGTTGTCCTTGAGCACGTCCAGTTCCGGGAAGCGCTGGCGGTCCAGGTACGGCTTGGATGGCACACCGGAAAACAGATACATCAGGCTGTTGTAGGGTGCGAACAGCGCTGAATGGTTGACGAACTGGCGCAGCACCGGCAGGCGCGCCTTGCCTCGCAGGTGCACGTACAGCACGCTGCCGAAGAACACCAGCAAGACACCTGCCTTGGCTGCAAAGGATAAGGTCATGCATCACTCCTAGGGGAAGGGACCGGCCCGGGCGGCCGCCCTCCTTAAAATCATCCCGCCATCATAAACCGATCCCGCCGAGGTAAAAACAACCTGGGCGGGATCTCGCTCATGAAGATTGTGCAATGAAGCCCGCGAGAAAGTGTTGCGCCGGGTCAGCGCCAGGCGGCCTTACTGCTGGTTTTCCTGCTCGCTGAACATATCGCTGAACAGCATGCTGGACAGGTACCGCTCGCCGGAGTCAGGCAGGATCACCACCAGGGTCTTGCCCTGCATTTCGGGTTTTTCCGCCAGCCGCACCGCGGCAGCCATGGCGGCGCCGCAGGAGATACCACACAAGATACCCTCCTCCTGCATCAGACGAATGGCCATGGCCTTGGCTTCCTCGTCAGACACCGTCATCACCTGGTCGACGATGGACAGGTCGAGGTTCTTCGGCACGAAACCTGCGCCGATACCCTGGATCTTGTGCGGCGTTGGGGTCAGCGCTTCACCCGCCAGCGTCTGGGTGATCAAGGGTGACGACACAGGCTCGACGGCTACAGAAGTGATGGCCTTGCCCTGGGTGTGCTTGATGTAGCGCGACACACCGGTGATGGTGCCGCCCGTGCCCACGCCGGCGACGATCACATCCACGGCGCCGTCGGTGTCGTTCCAGATTTCCGGGCCGGTGGTCTTTTCATGGATGGCCGGGTTGGCGGGGTTTTCGAACTGCCCTGGCAAGAAGTACTGCGCCGGGTCCGAAGCCACGATTTCGTTGGCTTTCTCGATGGCGCCCTTCATGCCTTTTGTAGGTTCTGTCAGCACCAGCTCCGCGCCCAGCGCCTTGAGCACCTTGCGCCGCTCCAGGCTCATGGACGCGGGCATGGTCAGCATCAGTTTGTAGCCACGGGCGGCGGCGACAAAGGCAAGGCCAATGCCGGTATTGCCGGAGGTGGGTTCGACGATAGTCATGCCGGGCTTGAGCTTGCCGCTGCTTTCAGCGTCCCAGACCATGTTGGCGCCGATGCGGCACTTGACCGAGTAACCCGGGTTGCGCCCTTCGATCTTGGCCAGGATGGTCACGCCGCGCGGGGCGATGCGGTTGATCTGCACCAGCGGCGTGTTGCCGATGGAATGGGCGTTGTCTGCGTAGATACGGCTCATGGCAGGGGTCCTTGGCATGAATAGGCACAGAAAGGCTTCAAGGGTAAGCCGGTGCCGGCAGCCCGTAAAGCCTGTTCGAACTCCCCTGCGCAGGCTGCGGTCAACCGCACATCCCGCCCTGGAGACACCGCCATGAGAGCCCGTTATCGCTGGCCGCTGATTGGCCTTGCCAGCTTCATCGTGCTGCTGGTGGCCCTGCACATTGCCCTGCCCTATCTGGTGCGCGATTACCTAAACCAGAAACTTGCCGACATGGGCGACTACCGCGGCCAGGTGACCGACGTGGACCTGGCCTGGTGGCGCGGTGCTTACACCATCAACGGGCTGCAGATCGTCAAGACCACCGGCAAGGTGCCGGTGCCGCTGCTAAATGCCCCGGTCATCGACCTGTCGGTAAGCTGGCATGCCCTGTGGTACGACCATGCGGTGGTGGCGGAAGTGGCGTTCGTGCGCCCCGAACTGAACTTCGTCGACGGCGGCAACAAGCAGAACTCCCAGACCGGCCAGGGCACCGACTGGCGCCAGCAGCTGGAAAAGCTGCTGCCGATCACCCTCAACGAAGTACGCATCAACGACGGTGTGCTGACCTTCCGCAATTTCAACTCCAACCCCCCGGTCACCCTCAAGGCCACAGACCTGCAGGCCAGCGTGCGCAACCTCACCAATATTCGCGACGAAGCCGGTCGGCGAGATGCCAGCTTCCAGGCCACGGCGCTGATTGCAGGGGATGCCAAGGTGGAAAGCCGCGCCACGTTCGACCCCTTCAGCGACTTTGACGATTTCGAATTCCGCCTGCGGGCTACCGGCATCGAGCTGCGCAAGCTCAATGACTTCGCCAGTGCCTACGGCAAGTTCGACTTCAAGGCCGGGCGCGGTGACGTAGTGATCGAGGCCCAGGCCACCAATGGCCGGCTGAGCGGGTACATCAAGCCGCTGCTGCGCGATGTGGAGGTGTTCGACTGGCAACAAGACGTGCAGAACAAGGACAAAGGGGTGCTGCGCTCGGTATGGGAAGCGCTGGTCGGTGCCACGCAGACCGTGCTGAAAAACCAACCCAAGAACCAGTTCGCCACCCGCGTGGAGTTGAGCGGCAGCGTGCGCAAACAAGACATCAGCGCGTTCGAGGCGTTTCTGCAGATTCTGCGCAACGGCTTTGTCCAGGCATTCAACGCGCGATACGAACGTGGCGCTCCGGATACCGACTGAGCGCCCGTGACTGGGCATTCAAGGGCTGAATACCGGGTGTGCATTTGCAGCCGGGTAGCCCCGCGTTATAGTCGAGGGCTAATCAAATATTGGTGTTGCCGGTACCAACACAGGGCCGGCCACCCGCAGAGGACAACCCCATGAAGTTCGAAGGCACCCGCGATTACGTCGCCACTGACGACCTGAAACTGGCCGTGAACGCGGCGATTACCCTCGAACGCCCGCTGCTGGTCAAGGGCGAGCCGGGCACCGGCAAGACCATGCTCGCCGAGCAACTGGCGGCTTCATTCGGTGCGCGCTTGATTACCTGGCACATCAAGTCCACCACCAAGGCCCAACAGGGCCTGTACGAGTATGATGCGGTCAGCCGCCTGCGCGACTCGCAACTGGGCGTGGACAAGGTCCACGATGTGCGCAATTACCTGAAGAAGGGCAAGCTGTGGGAGGCGTTCGAGGCCCAGGAGCGGGTCATTCTGCTGATCGATGAAATCGACAAGGCCGACATCGAGTTCCCCAACGACCTGCTGCAAGAACTCGACAAGATGGAGTTCTACGTCTACGAGACGGATGAGACGATCAAGGCCACGCAGCGGCCGATCATCATCATTACCTCGAACAACGAAAAAGAACTGCCTGACGCCTTTCTGCGTCGCTGCTTCTTCCATTACATCGCCTTCCCCGACCGCAGCACCCTGCAGCAGATCGTCGATGTGCACTACCCCAACATCAGCCAGTCGCTGGTCAGCGAAGCGCTGGATGTGTTCTTCGACGTGCGCAAGGTGCCAGGCCTGAAAAAGAAGCCGTCCACCTCCGAACTGGTGGACTGGCTCAAGCTGCTGATGGCTGACAACATCGGCGAAGCCGTATTGCGCGAGCGCGACCCCACCAAGGCCATTCCGCCGCTGGCCGGTGCGCTGGTCAAGAACGAGCAGGACGTGCAACTGCTGGAGCGCCTGGCCTTCATGAGCCGGCGCGGCAACCGCTGACGGAGCCGGGCCATGCTGCTCAACCTGTTCAATGAAATGCGCGCGGCCAAGGTGCCCGTGTCGGTACGCGAACTGCTCGACCTGCACCAGGCCCTGCAGCGGCACGTGGTGTTCGCCGACATGGACGAATTCTACTACCTGGCCCGCGCCATTCTGGTGAAGGACGAGCGCCACTTCGACAAGTTCGACCGCGCCTTCGCCGCCTACTTCAACGGCCTTGAGAACCTCGACAGGCACATCGAGGCGCTGATCCCCGAAGATTGGCTGCGCAAGGAATTCGAGCGTTCGCTGAGCGACGAGGAACGCGCGCAAATCCAGTCGCTGGGTGGCCTGGACAAGCTGATCGAAGCGTTCAAGCAGCGCCTTGAAGAGCAAAAGGAGCGCCACGCCGGCGGCAACAAGTGGATCGGCACTGGTGGCACCAGCCCGTTCGGCTCGGGTGGCTACAACCCCGAAGGGATCCGCGTGGGCGATGCCGGCAAGCGCCAGGGCAAGGCCGTGAAGGTGTGGGACCAGCGCGAGTACCGCAACCTGGACGACCAGGTGGAACTGGGTACCCGCAACATCAAGCTGGCCCTGCGGCGGCTGCGCAAGTTCGCCCGGGAAGGTGCTGCAGAAGAGCTGGATATCGACGGCACCATCGACCACACCGCCCGCGATGCCGGCCTGCTGAACATCCAGATGCGCCCGGAGCGGCGCAACACGGTGAAGCTGCTGTTGCTGTTCGACATCGGTGGGTCGATGGATGCCCACGTCAAAGTGTGCGAGGAGCTGTTCTCGGCGTGCAAGACCGAGTTCAAGCACCTGGAGTACTACTACTTCCACAATTTCGTCTACGAGTCGGTGTGGAAGAATAACCTGCGCCGCACCTCGGAGCGGTATTCAACCTTTGATCTGCTGCACAAGTACGGCGATGACTACAAGGTGGTGTTCGTGGGGGACGCCGCCATGGCGCCTTATGAAATCACTCAGCCCGGCGGTAGCGTGGAACACTGGAATGAAGAGGCCGGCTATGTGTGGATGCAGCGCTTCATGGAGAAATTCAGGAAGATCATCTGGATCAACCCGTACCCCAGGCAGGCCTGGGACTACACCGCGTCCACCCACCTAGTACGGGACTTGATCGAAGACAAGATGTACCCGCTGACCTTGCAGGGGCTGGAAGACGGGATGCGGTATTTGTCGAAGTGAGCGTTGGGGCTTGTGGCATGTGTTCGCTGCAACACGGTTTACGCTTATGAGATCGAGCGCCGCCGCGCGGCGCATCGCGAGCTGCGCTCGCTCCTACATTTTTTGGGCCAATTACGCTGCAATAACCGTAGGAGCGAGCAAAGCTCGCGATAGGGCCACAAGCCTTACAACCAACGGCCCAGGTAACGCTGCTGCTCACGCCAGGCCTCATCCTGTACCACCGGCCTGAACCGCACGCCCGCCCCTGGCATGCACTGCGCCAGCTGGGCCAGCGCAAGGGGTGTCAGCGCGCCCAGCCGCGGATACCCACCAATGGTCTGCCGGTCATTGAGCAACACGATCGGCTGGCCATCCGGCGGCACCTGCACCGCACCCAGCGGTATGCCTTCGGAAATCATCGGCGCGCCCTGATAGACCAGTTGCGGGCCTAACAGGCGAATGCCCATGCGGTCGGCCCGGCTGTCCAGCGTCCACTCCCGGTTGAATGCCTCGAACAAGCTGGTACCACTGAAATCGCCAATTTGCGCGCCTATCACCATATCCAGCACGGGGTTTTGTGCAACGGGTGGGCGCTGCGCCAGCGGCACCTCGCGCAGCGGGGCGACAGTACCGGCAAACATCAGGCACTGGCCTTTCACCAGTGCAGCACCCTGCCCGTCCACACCCCCCAGCCCCTCACGCACCACGGTGGCACAACTGCCCAGCACCGGCGTGCCGTGAAAACCGCCTGGGGCTGCCAGATAGGCCCGCACACCGTTCCCGGGGTGTTGGAAGCTGAGACGCTGCCCCTTGGCCAGCCTGAAGCTGCGCCAAGGCTGCAGGGGCTCATCATCGATGCAGGCGTGCAGGTGCGCGCCGGCCAGGGCCAGTACGCAATCCTGCCGGGCCTCGACGCAGAAGCCACCCAACGCCACCTCGACCACCGGCGCGCCGAGCGCATTGCCCAGCAGCCAGTTGGCCCAGTACAGGGCCACCCAATCCAGCGCGCCGCCCTGGGTCACGCCCAGGTGACGTACCCCGAAGCGCCCGGCGTCTTGCAACTGGCACAGTGGCGTGCTGGCCAGGATCTGCAAATGATTCATGGCTGCGCCTCGTCATCGCCGCCCAACGCCAGGAACTGGCTGCGCGAAACCGGCACGAAACGCACGCGGTCACCGGGTTGCAGCAGACTGAAGCCTTCACGCTCGCGGTCGAACAACCGCACCGGGGTACGCCCGATCAGGTTCCAGCCACCTGGCGATACCGCCGGGTACGCCGCCGTCTGGCGCTCAGCAATGCCCACGCTACCCGCCGCCACCTGCTTGCGCGGGGTGCTCAGGCGCGGGCTGGCCAGGCGTTCGTCCACCAGGCCCATGAAGCCAAAGCCGGGGGCAAAGCCCAGGGCGAACACAGGGTAATCACGTTCGCTGTGCACGCGAACCACCTCGGCCTCGCTCAAACCGCTGCGGGCTGCCAGCACGGGGAGTTCTGGGCCGACACTGGCGTGGTACCACACCGGAATTTCATGCCGGCGGCCACCACTCCCGGCGTCTGGCTGCAGGCCTTCCAGCGCCTGGGCGATCAACGCCCTCGCCTCGCTGGGTGGCAAGGCGAACTGCACCATCAAGGTGGTGTAGGAAGGCACGAGGTCCAACAGGTGCGCGCCAAATGCCATACTCAGGCGCTGGCTGGCGGCTAGCATCCACGGCATGTTGGCCTCGTCGATACGCTGGAACAGCCGCACCATCAGGGTGTCGATGGCGACGACCTCGATGCGCGGCGTCACCGAGCCCCCAGCGCATCGAGGGCCTGACGTATCTGCCGCACCGCTGCCACCGAACTGTCGTTGTCGCCGTGCACGCAGAGCGTGGTGGCCTCCAGGCACAGGGTGCTGCCATCGTTCGCTACCAGCGTGTCGCCCCGGGCCAGGCTAACCGCTTGCTCCACCACCCGCACCGGGTCGTGGTGCACAGCACCGGGCAAGCGGCGCGACACCAGATGGCCGCTGGCCGTATAGCCGCGGTCGGCGAATGCCTCGAACCACAATGGCACGCCGAGCTCATCACCCAAGGCCTGGGCGGGGCGATTGTCGGCGGTGGCCATCAGCACCAGCGGCAGGTCGCCGCTGTAGGCCGCCACAGCTTCCAGCACGGTACGCAGAACAAGCGGGTCGGCCATCATGTCGTTGTACAGCGCGCCGTGGGGCTTCACATAGGCCACACGCCCGCCCTGCACCTTGCAGATGCCGCCCAGCGCGCCGATCTGGTAGTGCAGCAGGTCGCGGATTTCTTCCGGGCTGCAGGCCATGGAGCGGCGGCCAAAGCCGACCAGGTCCGGGTAGGCCGGGTGGGCGCCGATGCTCACCCCATGCTCCAGCGCCAGTGCCACGGTGCGGCGCATGGTGCCAGGGTCGCCAGCGTGGTAGCCGCAGGCGATGTTGGCGCAATCGATGTAAGGCATCACCCCGGCATCCAGGCCCATGCGCCAGTTGCCGAAACTCTCACCCATGTCACAATTGAGCAGCATGTGAAGCCTCCCGATACTTGACCGTCAGCGCCAACTCTCCTTCACCACCCGGCGGCGCCCACCCACTATCAACCAGCCTATGCCCAGCAACACGCTTTCCACCAGGAATGCGAGCACGAACCCGCCCCCCACGCCCCAGCCGATCGCCTCAGGGACCAACACGATCTGGTAGGTGTAGCCATTGAGGGTTTCTTCGCGCAGCTGCGGGTCGGCCTGCACCAGCACATGCCAGGTGCGCTGCGCCCATGACCCTTGCAGGGCCTGCCATTCGGTTTCCAGCAACTGGTTGCGGATCATCAGACTTTCGATGCTGTTGGCATCGCTGCTGAACACCGGGTCGTCGCTGCTGCGGTAGTGCCGCAGCAGGGCTTGGAGGTCGCCATTGAAGAAGCGCTCGGCTGTCTGGCGGAAGCCGTCCAGCGCCTCGCGGGATTCGAACAGGTGCGCCTCGACACGCTGGCTATAGTCCTTGACCAGCCCCGGGACCTGGATACCGACCAGCAGGCCGAAGGTGAACAGCAGCAACCGCAGGTAACTTCTGAACATGCAGCGTCCTTAGCTTTGGCCGTGCGCGGTGCACTCTCCGTGCCGCCACAGGGCCCATTGACCTGGCTCGTAACGGTTCCAGGTCTCGTTCTCGGTCAAGGCCTCGGTGGCGATCACCGTGACCACGTCGTTGGGGGTGGTTTGGGTATGGAAATCAACAATCAGGTCGACATCCTTCAACCGCGCCGCACCAAAGGGGGCCCGACGGGTGATGTGCACCAGCTTGGTGGAGCAGAAACAGAACAGCCAGTCCCCGTCACTGAGCATGCAGTTGAACACCCCCAGGCTTCGGTAACCGGCACAGGCTTCGACCAGCACCGGCAACAGCTGTTCAACCGGCACGGGGTCGGGGAAGGCGCTGCGCACGCGGTTGAGCAAGTCGCAGAAGGCCGCTTCGCTGTCGGTGTCGCCCACCGGCCGATAGAAGCCATTGCCACCCTTGAAATCACCCAGCTGACCGTTGTGCGCAAAGCACCAGCTGCGGCCCCACATTTCCCGCACGAAGGGGTGGGTATTGGCCAGGCAGACCTTGCCCACGTTGGCCTGGCGAATATGGCCGATCACCACCTCGCTCTTGATCGGGTAGCGCTGTACCAGGTTGGCCACCTCCGACTCGCTGCTGGCGGCCGGGTCCTGGAACAGGCGCAGGCCACGCCCTTCATAGAAGCCAATGCCCCAGCCGTCACGGTGCGGGCCAGTACGCCCACCGCGCTGCATCAGGCCGGTGAAGCTGAATACGATATCGGTGGGAACGTTGGCACTCATGCCCAGCAGTTCGCACATGGCTATGTCTCCGCTTACAAACGGGGCTCGACCCGGCCACCGCCCTGGGGGGCGGCTGGCGCGGGGTCGCGGTAACGGTCGTGGCGCTCCGCAGCCAACGGTGCCTGCGCAGCAAGCTGCTCTTCTTCGGCCGCCTCGCGCTGGGCAGCCGCTTCTGCGCGCAGGCGCCGCTCACGGGCGCGTTTTTCCAGCGGCCAGCGCAGCAGCACGAAGACGCCATACAGGATAAAGGCGATGAGCCCGTACATGGCGAAGTCCGACACCGCCCGCCAGGCGTTGTTGCCGACCTTGAAGGCGACGTCCAGGGCGGTGATGGCGATGGCCGGGGCGAAGTTGTCCTTCACCGGGTCGACCACGGTCGGGGTGAACAGCAACACGGCCAGTACTACCAGCAGCGGCTCGCGCAGCCAGCGCCACATCCAGGCGGTGAGCTTGAAGCCCACCAGCAGGCAACCCAGGGCCGCCACTGCGTACAGGCCCCAGGCAAGGGTGTAGTCGTTCTCGATCATGGTGTGGGTGCAAGCCAGGCAAATAGATGCCTATGATAAACACTTTTCCGGGCGCAGACAGCGTCTCCCTGTTTCGGCCAAGAGATCCCCAATGCCCAGCAAGCCACAGCCGCCCATCGCCCGCGCCGACCATGCCGCCGACCCGTACGCCTGGCTGCAACAGCGCGACACCCCTGAAGTGCTCGCCTACCTGCACGCCGAAAACGACTACCAGCAAGCCTGCCTGGCAGACCAGGCACCCCTGCGCGAGCAGCTGTTCGAAGAAATAAAGGGCCGCATCCAGGAAACCGACCTGTCGCTGCCCACTCCATGGGGGCCGTACCTGTACTACACCCGCACCACGGCGGGGGATGAATACCCACGCCACTACCGCTGCCCGCGCCCTGCCGACGACTCCAACACCGTCGACCAGGCCCAGGAGCAACTGCTGCTCGACCCCAACGCCCTGGCAGGCGGTGGCTTCCTGTCGCTGGGCGCCTTCAATGTCAGCCCGGACCACCGCCTGCTGGCCTACAGCCTGGATACCAGCGGCGACGAAATCTACACCCTCTACGTGAAGGACCTCGCCACCGGCGCGCTTACCACCCTGCCCTTCGAAGAGTGCGACGGCAGCCTGACCTGGGCCAACGACAGCCAGACGCTGTTCTTCGCCGAGCTTGACGACACCCATCGCCCCTGGCGCCTGCGCCGCCACACGCTGGGTAGCGATGCTGCGCACACGGTGTTCGAAGAGCCAGACGGGCGGTTCTTCCTGCATTGCTACCGCACCAGTTCCGAACGCCAGCTGGTGCTGCTGCTGGGCAGCAAGACCACCAGCGAAGCCTGGGTGCTGGATGCCGATGCCCCGCAGCAGCCGTTCACCTGCCTGGCATCACGCGAGGAAGGCCACGAATACTTCCCCGACCACGGCCAGCTGGACGGTGAGTGGCGCTGGTTCATCCGTACCAACCAGGACGGCATCAACTTCGCCCTGTACCACGCCCCGTCTACGCCAGTGCCTGGCCGTGACGCCTGGCAGCAACTGGTCGCGCACCGTGACGACATCATGCTGGAGGGGCTGAGCCTGAATGCCGAGGCGCTCACCCTGAGCCTGCGCGAGGGTGGCTTGCCCATCATCGAAGTACGCCCTCAGGGCCTGCCTGCCTACCGGGTGCAGTTGCCTGACGCTGCCTATAGCCTGTACGTGCAGGACAGCCTGGAATTCGCCAGCCCGCGCCTGCGCTTGCGCTACGAAGCACTCAACCGCCCGGCCCAGGTGCGCCAGCTGGAACTGGCCGACGGTGCCCAGGTGGTGCTCAAGCAAACCCCGGTACTGGGCCCCTTCGATGCTGACGACTATGTCAGCGAACGGCTGTGGGCCACCGCAGCGGACGGTACCCGGGTGCCGATCAGCCTGGTGCGTCGCCGTCAGGACCTGGGCCGCACGGTACCGCTGTACCTCTATGGCTATGGCGCCTACGGCGAGAGCCTGGACCCGTGGTTTTCCCACGCGCGGCTGAGCCTGCTCGAGCGCGGCGTGGCCTTTGCCATTGCCCACGTGCGCGGCGGCGGTGAACTGGGTGAGGCCTGGTACCGCGCCGGCAAGCAGGCGCACAAGCACAACACCTTCAGTGACTTCATTGCCTGCGCCGAACACCTGATTGGCGAAGGCGTGACGGCCAGCGACCGGCTGGCCATCAGTGGCGGCAGTGCGGGTGGCCTGTTGATCGGTGCTGTGCTGAACCTGCGCCCCGACCTGGTGCGTTGCGCCATTGCCGAGGTGCCGTTCGTCGACGTGCTCAACACCATGCTCGACCCCGAGCTGCCGCTGACGGTGACCGAGTACGATGAATGGGGCAACCCGCAGGAGCCGCAGGTGTACGAGCGGATCAAGGCCTATGCCCCCTACGAGAACGTGAAGGCACAAGCCTACCCCGCCATGCTGGTGGTGGCCGGCTACAACGACAGCCGCGTGCAATATTGGGAGGCCGCCAAATGGGTGGCGCGCCTGCGTACCTGCAAGACCGACAGCCACCTGCTGCTGCTCAAGACCGAGATGGGCGCTGGCCACGGCGGTATGAGCGGGCGCTACCAGGGGCTGAAGGACGTGGCACTGGAATATGCGTTCGTGCTGGGTGAGCTGGGGGTGTAGCCGGCACCTGCCGGCGCTGTGATCACTTGCCGGGCGTCACGGGTTTGTCTGCCTCCTGGCGCAAACCTGGCAGTGGCTGGTCCTTCGGCGGCCCGGGCACGGGCATCGGCGGCAGCAGCGGCGCCCCTGGTTCAGGGTCGTAGGCCTTGGGCGGGCTGCTTGGGGTGATCTGCGGGTAGGGCGTTGGGGTTGGCGTGCCGGGTGCGCCGGGCACCGGCGTGCTCAACCTGGGCGGTGTGCTGGCGGCTTCGGCCAACGGCACGCCTGCCAGCATCGTCATGGCGAGGATCGCAGCGAGCATCAGCAACCTCCTGTCTAGAAACTTCCTACAGGCTACGCTGATATTGCGGTTTGTGCCTGTCCGTCAGCCCTGCAAGCGCGCTAGACTCGATGGCATAACCGTCACCTGCCTGATAAGAACGAAGGAAACACCATGACCTCCTCCACTTCCGCCGCCACTGCGCGCCTGGACCGTATTCTGGCCGATGCCAAGCGCGACAAGGAAATGGGCTACCGCGACAAGGCCCTGAGGATGTACCCCCACGTGTGCGGCCGCTGCGCCCGGGAATTCGCCGGCAAGCGCCTGAGCGAGCTGACGGTGCACCACCGCGACCACAACCACGACAACAACCCGCAGGACGGCTCCAACTGGGAACTGCTGTGCCTGTACTGCCACGACAACGAACATTCGCGCTACACCGACCAGCAATACTTCAGCGAAGGCTCCACCAGCACCCCCAGCATCGCCAAGGCCACCCACAACCCGTTCGCCGGCCTGGCAGGCCTGCTGAAGAAGGACTGACCATCGAGCCCCCGCTACGGCCGGGCAGCCCGTATAATCGCGCTTTTTTGCGAAGGGCCCCGGTACGTGGCTAACAAACGATACAGTTGCATTGGCCTGTTCAACCCCAAGTCGGCCGAAAACGTTGGCTCGGTCATGCGCGCAGCAGGCTGCTACGGGGTCAACTCGGTGTTCTATACCGGCAAGCGCTACGAGCGCGCCCGTGACTTCGTCACCGACACCAAGCGTGTGCACTACGACATCCCGCTGATCGGCATCGACGACCTGCAACGCATCATTCCGCTAGGCTGCACGCCTGTGGCGGTAGAACTGGTGGAGGGCGCCCGCCCGCTGCCCGAATACACCCACCCAGACCGCGCACTCTACATCTTCGGCCCCGAAGACGGCAGCCTCAGTGCCGAGGTACGTGCATGGTGCGAAGAAACCATCTACATCCCTACCGAAGGCTGCATGAACCTGGCGGCGACCGTGAACGTGGTGCTGTATGACCGCCTGGCCAAAGGGCTCAATACCCGCTCGGGGCCCAAGTTCAAGTAGGTGCACGTGCCGCTGGCGAGGCTGCCCGGCAACCCGACTGAACGACGCCAAGGGCAGGCGGGTCAGCTGCATACACTTCACAAGGAGGGCTTGCCATGCTTGATAACCATGCTATTGCGCCATCAAAGGACCAGAACGTTCACGGCATCGAGCGCGTCAGCTCGCTGGCGGGTGGGGCGCTGATGGTCACCCGGGGGCTGCGTCAGGGCGGTGTGCTTGGGCTGCTGAAGGTAGCTGTGGGCGGCCTGGCGCTGGCCCGGGGTCTGAGCGGCCACTGCGCCACAAAGGCCTGGCTGCAGCGCAACCGCCAGGAGTACAACCGGCTGCGTACAGACCTGCAACGCAGCGGTGCCGAGCTGGAGGCCTTGAAAGACAGCGCCAAAGCGGCTACTGAAGGCGTTACGGTGACCGGCAAGGACCCTGTGGCTGATGCCTGATGCGTAGGGCGTGGAGCCTTTAACGCAAGGCTTTGCTCTGTAACACGTCGGAGCTGCGCCCCAGCACGTTCTCGCTGATCTTCACGAACTCCTCCGTGCTGACGCTTGGCAGGCGCATCAAACCGCGCGCCACGTCATCGAGAGAACGCTTGGCCTGGGTGTGGATGCGGATTTCCTTGTCCAGGGCCTGCAGCAACATCACGCCCCGCGCTACCTGGGCGGGGCTGGCCTGGTCACCCTTGAGTGTGGTGACCTTGGCGCCCTGCTTGCTGAGCCGCGCCTGCCAGGCCTGATAACGGTCGTCGCTCATGCCACCAGACCGGCGCAGCAGTTCGCTGGCGTAGTAATCCGTCAGGCTCTCCACCAGCCAGTCACTGCCGTCGCGTGCGCGAATCTGGGTAAACAGCTGCACGACCTCGCGCAACAATGGGCTGCTGCCGTTCTCGCTGACCATTGGCCTGCCGCTGTGCAGGTACAGCGAGCCATGGGCCGCCATTGCCCCGCGCCACATGCCGTCCCGGGCACCGACCACCAACAGTTTGGGTGGGTTGCGCGGGAACGTCGCCTGCAGCTGTGGCCATACAAAGGTGAGCAAGGTCAGGCTGTCCATGCGCCGCATACCCTGCCCCACGGGCGCTGCCACGGTCACATCGGTGTCGCCCAGGCGGGCGCGGCGGCTGCCTAGGTCGCCGGCCAGTATCCAGCCTGTCGGGCGGTCGAACAGCCGCGAGCTGTCGTCGATACGGAACTTGTCCTTGCCGATACGCGGCCAGGCGGTTTCGACGCTTTTCCAGCCCTCGGGGAGGTCGAAGGTGAGCCGCGCGACCAGTTCGGTGCCGTCCTGCTGGTCGAGATGCGCAGGTGGAATCAGCTGATCGCCCTGGAACAGCGCCCAGTGCGGGGTGATCCTGGTGCCATAGGCGCCGTTACTGTGCTTCTGGTCCAATTGCACGCGGTAGCTGAGGCTGGTCTTGCCGGAGGCCGGTTGCCACACACCGTGCTGGCCACGCAGCTGCCACTGGCCGTCGGCCTGGAAACCGCTGTACGCGCCGAGCTTGCCCAGGTCGAAGTCCAGGCTGCGCACAGCACTGCCGTCAGCCAAGGTGACGCGAACTTCGGCCTGGCCGCTGGCGGGCATCAAGCGTACCTGGTAGTCCAGGTCGACCTTTTTCGCCCAGGCGGGTGAGGCGGCCAGCAGGCCCAACAGCAACAACGGGTGGCAACGCATAACACAACTCCTTGTCCCCCGCCGCAGCGAGGCGCGCCGTTAACTGGCGCGGAAAATCAGGTGGTCTTCCCAGTCATCTTCGTGCACGGCCTGCTCACTGAGCATACGCCCAGCCTGGGAGATGCGCTGTTCGTGCACCTGCTGGCGGTCACCGCAAACCAGGTGGTGCCAGGCCGGCAGGTCCTTGCCTTCGCTGACCAGCCGGTAACCGCAGGTGCTGGGCAGCCAGCGGAACTGGTCGGCCTTGCCCGGGGTAAGCTGAATGCAATCGGGTACGTGGGCAAAGCGGTTGGGGTAGTCGCTGCACTGGCAGGTGTTCAGGTCCAGCAACTTACAGGCGATGCGCGTGTAATAGACGCTGTTGTCATCTTCATCCTCAAGCTTTTGCAGGCAGCACAGCCCGCAGCCATCGCACAGCGATTCCCACTCTTGCAGGCTGAGTTGTTCAAGGGTTTTACCACGCCAGAACGGCGCGTTTTCAGCGTTCATCCCATGGTTTTCCTGCATTGGGGCAGCTACAAGCTGCAAGCCAGAAGCTGCAAGCAAAGGCAACGCGTACGGCTTTGTCTTGCCGCTTGCAGCTTGTAGCTTGCAGCTATCCTTAGTAGCCGCGCGTGAAATCGACTTCACCGCGCAGCGCCTGCCCGGCGCCATAAGCTCGCACATTTTCGACGAACAACCGCACCATCGCTGCGGGCGAGGTCGGCGCCGAGCTGTGGCCAGTCAGCAACAGGCCCCAGGCGGTCCAGAATGGGTGCTGCCGGGGCAACGGCTCCTGGCGGCACACATCGATCACCGCACCGGCCAGGTGGCCCTGCTTCAAGGCCTCCACCAGGTCGCCATCGACCACTGACACACCGCGCCCGGCATTGATGAACAACGCCGTGGGCCGGAAGCGCCTGAACATGGCCGCGTCATAGATATCATGGGTGGCCGGTGTATCGGGCAGCAAGTTCAATACATAGTCCACCTCGCCCACCAGGCGTGGCAGGTCCTCAAGCGCCGCAACCTCGACGAACGGCGCCTGCTCCCGGGCGCTACTCGCCACGCCATAGAGCACCACACCAAACGGCTGCAGAAACGCCGCCACGCGCTGGCCGATATCACCGGTGCCCACCACCAGCACCTTGCGCCCTTCGAGGGAGCAGCCCTGACGGTCATCCCAGCGCCGCTCCACCTGGCTGACCAGGCGCGACAATACCTCCCGCTCATGCCCCAGCATGTAGGTCAGCATGTACTCCGCCATCACCTGGCCGAAAATGCCCACTGCCCGGGTGAGGCGGTAGCTGCGTGGCAGGCCCGGCGCCAGCAGCGGCGTGATCCCGGCCCAGGTGGTCTGCACCCATTGCGGCACATGGCCCTGGCGCAGCAGGCTAGCCAGCAGGTCTGGCTGGCCCAGCCACACCGGGCACTGCGCAGCAAAGCGCGACAGTTGCGCGGAGTCACCGCTGGTCAGCACTTCAAGGTCAGGTGCGGCCTGGGCCAGCAGTTCGGCATAACGCGCATGCTTATGCTCGGCAATCAGTACACGCATGATCAGGCCGGGTCGTTACGGCGCAGCAACTCTTCGGGCAGGTGCTCGATGTAGTCGTCGTCCGGTGGCGGCATTTGCAGGTGATAGCCCTGGTTTTCCAGGTTCTCCAGCACCTTGGCGATGTCTTCACGGGCCAGCTTGCGCTCTGGGGTCAACACCAGGTCAAAGGCATGCTGGGGGGTGCCGAAAAACGGCAGCAGGGCTTCGGGCACGCGCTCCAGGCCATCGGCCTTGAGCAGGTACAGGTACATTTCGCGCTTGCGCGGGCTCTTGTAGATGGAGCAGATACGTTTCATCGGGTTTCTCCGGCGCCTGCCAGGCTGTTCAGCAGGGCCTGGCCCATGCGCTCGCGACGCCAGCCGCGCAGCGAATCGGGCAATTGATAAGGGCCATTGGGGTAGCCGCTCTTGAGCAACGCCTCAAGGGTTTTCTTGCGCAGCATCAGCTCGGGCGCAATGCCCAGGCGCTCACCTTCGGCCTGCCCCACCGCGCGCAGCTGTTTCAAAATGCCGGAGGCTTCGATGGGCAACGGCTCGGGCAGTACCGGCGGCCACTGTTCCGGGGGCAGGCTGGCCGCACGCTTGATCAGCTGGACGAGAAACTCGCCGTCCTGGCGAATGGTACGTGGGTGCATCTCGTCGATGCGAGCCAGGGCTGCCAGGTTGCTGGGCTGGCTCTTGGCCATGGGCCACAGCGAGTGCTCCTTGAGGATGCGATTGCGGGGCACGTCACGCTGGCGCGCTTCGCGCTCGCGCCAGGCGCACAGCTCGCGCAACACCGCCAACTGCTGAGGCGCCAACTTCCAGGCCAGCTTCACGTCACGGTACAGGCCCTCGGGTTCCACGTCACGGCGCAGCTGGGCCACAAGCTCGGCACCGTCCTCCAGCACCCACGCGTACTTGTCGTCGGACAGGCGCGGGCGCACGGCACTGAACAGCTCCGCCAGGTGCACGGCATCCTCGGCGGCATAGCTGACCTGGGTATCGGAGAGCGGACGCTGCAGCCAGTCGGAGCGCGTCTCGCCTTTCGGCAAGTCGATACCGAGCACCTCCTGCACCAGCCGCGAATAGCCCATGGAGAAACCCAGGTTCAGGTAACCCGCCGCCAGCTGGGTGTCGAACAACGGCTGCGGCAAACGCCCGGTCAGACGCAGCAGCACCTCGAGGTCTTCGCTGCAGGCATGCAGTACCTTGACCACACCGTTGTCTTCGAGCAGGTCGGCAAGGGGTTGCCAGTTGCCGATGAGCAGTGGATCGATCAGGAAGGCGCGCTTGCCGTCACCGATCTGGATCAACCCGGCCTTGGGGTAGAAGGTGTCGACGCGCATGAATTCGGTATCGACGGCGACGAAAGGCAGTTGGCGCCAGTCGCTGCAATGTGCGGCCAGGCTCTGGTCGTCACGGATCCAGTGTATTTCGATGGCCACGAGGCTCTCCCACTAACATTGGCGCGCAGTATATACGGCGCGGGCACTGCGGGTGAAACCCAGGCCATCATCATTACCGACCAAGGGTGCTATTGGCCGTTGGCAGCGGCAAGCCAGGGGCGGCAGCCGGCAAACAGGTCCAGGGACCGCTGATACACCCCGGTATGCACCTGCAACAGGCCGAGCATCGAGTGGAACAGGTTGTCCTGGGACAACGGCGCATCGCCCAGCTTGGCCAGGCAACCGGTGTCCACGCCGAAGTCCTGCTGGTAGCTGTCGGAGAACCAGGCCAGCAACGGTATGTGCTTTTGCTGCTCGGGGGCGATGGCGTAAGGGGTGCCATGCAGGAACAGGTTGTACTCGCCCAGCGACTCGCCATGGTCCGACAGGTAGATCATGGCCGTGTCCACCTTGTCCTGCTTGCTGCGCAGGGTATCGATGAGCGACGCCAGCACACGGTCGGTATAGGCCAGGGTGTTGTCGTAGCCGTTGATGATCTCCTGCTGGCTGCACTGGTCCAGGGCGTTGCTCTGGCACACCGGGGTGAAGCGCTGGTCGGCTTGCGGGTAGCGTTTGAAGTAGTCGGGGCCGTGGCTGCCCATCTGGTGCAGCACCAGCACGGTGTCTCTGTCGAGGTTGTCGATCAGTTCGCCCAGCCCTTGCAGCAGCACTTGGTCGTGGCATTCGCCGCCTGCGCACAATTGCGGGTCTTTCAGGTTGGTGAGGTTGACGTACTGCACACGGTCGCAGGTGCCCTTGCAGCCGGACTGGTTGTCGCGCCACTGCACGTCCAGGCCGACACGCTTGAGGATGTCCAGCAGCCCTTCACGGTTTTTTGCCACGCGGGCGTCATAGTCCTTGCGCGCCATGCCAGAGAACATGCACGGCACCGACACTGCCGTTTCGGTGCCACACGAGTGCACATCGGAAAACGCCAGCAGGCCCTGTTCCTTCGCCAGGTTCGGCGTAGTGTCGCGGTCGTAGCCCAACACCCCAAAGTGGTCTGCACGGGCGCTCTCCCCGACCACCAGCACGGTCAGCGACTTGCGCTGGTGGCTGTGCCAGGCAGCGTCGCGGCTGGCATCTTCACCATACGGCTGGAACGGCCGCGAGGCTGTGGACACGCGCTCGCTCACATAGGTCATGGATGCGCCGACGATATTGCTGGGCGTCAGCATCAGGCGCAATTCATGGTGGTTGCGCAGCAGCGACGACAGGCCCTGGTAGTTGGCCAGGCCCACCGAGCCCAAACCCACCACGCACGCCGCACTGACCACCAGTTTGCCCAGCAGCTCGCGCTGCCAGGTGCGGTACACAACAGGGGCTTTCCACAGCAGCAGCGAAGGCACCACACCCAGCCCGAGTATGTACAAAGCGAACTTCAGCGACATCAGGTCGCGGACTTCGGCCACGTTGGTTTCGGCCATGTTGGCGAACATGCCGGCGTCGATCAGCACACCATAACGGTTCATGAAGTACGCCACACCCGCGCCGCTCATGAACAACACGATCAGCAACGGCTTGAGCACGTAGCGGAAGGCGCACAGGGTCAGTATCAGGTTGAAGGCGAACAGCATCAGCACGGCGAACGCAAGGCTCAGCCACAAGCCCGGCAAGCCAGGCGGCACCACTTGTTCGAGGTGCTGCCAGAGAAAGAAGTTGAAGCCGATCAGCAGGTACAGGCTGGCCAGCAGCGTGACCCATTCGGTCCGCAGGGGTTTGATGTTGGGCATGGGCGTTCACAACCAGGCATGAGACCTCCCGGGCCGGATGGCACCGGGAGCAAACTGCGCGAACTCTAGAAAGCGTGCCATCAATTTTATGTGAAAAATAACGTTACAATTCCGTGAGTCGCCTGTTTTCATGTGCCGAATGCAACTTGTTCAGCTGGCGTTCAGCCAACCCCGGCCGCCAGAGCCGGCCAAAGGCAGCTATCCTCAGTGGTCAGGACCTTACCGACTACCCTGACCGAGGTGAAGAAATGCCAGTTCCGCATGACCTGCTCGCTGACTTGCACGTAACCGCCGATGCCTTCCAGGCGCTCATTGACAAGGACCAGACGCTGCACGCACTGCACAAGGAATACAACGCCAAGGACAAGGAGGTGCTCGCTGCAGAAAGCAACGGCACCAGTGACGATGTGGTCAACCGGCTGCGCAAGGAGCGGCTGCTGATCAAGGACAAGATCGAGCGCGTCATTCACGCACCGGGGGCATGACCCCTTCCGGCGCTTGAACCTCTTCGCCCATAGCAGCGTCGCCCATGCCAGCAGCCGTGCCTCAAAGGCTGCTGGTCACCAATTGGGTGGTGATCAGACCTGCCAGCCAAAGCAGACATATCGTCCCCACGGCATAAGACAACGTACGCCATGGTTGCCAGTGCCCCAAGTAGGTAACCGTATGCATGATGCGCGCGACCGTGAATGCGCCAAATAACCAGGGTGCGGGACCGGTGGGCCCGTCCAGCGCTACATAGAGCCCCCCGAGAACGAAGAACAAGGGAATATTCTCCAAATCGTTCGACCAAGCCTGCGACGCCCGGGCCACCTGCGGAAGCTCTTCTGCGCTGGCTGCGCGACCAACCAGGCGTGCATCCTCCGCATTTTTGAAGGTCATGCGCCCGATGCGGTAAAACCCTTGGTAGCACGATATCGCCAACATCTTGCCGAACAACACCAGTACGCACAGGGTATAGCTGTAGAGAACGACGCTCATATCTACTCCTTTAGATGGGCATCAAGGTTTACGCCAAGGTGGCTACCGGGTAATCAGGGCGCCGAGGGCGTTTTCAAGGTCCTCGATCAGGTCAGCGCTGTCTTCGATCCCCACCGACAGCCGTAGCAGGTTTTCGCTGATCCCCATCACACCCTTCTGCTCGGGGCTGAGGGAGCAGTGGGACATGCTCCACGAATGGTTGATCATGCTTTCCACCCCGCCCAGCGAATCGGCCAGCACAAAAATCTGCAAAGCCTCCACCAGGCGGTTCATGGCAACTCGGTCGCCTTTTACCTTCATGGCCACCACTGCCCCGCCACTGCGCATCTGGCGTTTGCACAGTTCATGCTGCGGGTGGCTTTCGAGGCCCGGGTAGTACACCTGCTGCACCTGGGGGTGGCGTTCGAGCATGCGCGCCACGCGCAGCGCGTTGGCGCATTGGCGCTCCATACGCACGTCCAGGGTTTTCAGGCCACGCAGCGCCAGGTAGCAGTCGAACGGGCCCTGCACCGCACCGATCGCCATGCTGATACGGCGCAGGCGGTGCAGCAGTTCGTAGCTGGCGGCCACCACCACGCCGCCAGTCAGGTCGGAGTGGCCACCGATGTACTTGCTGGCCGAATGCATCACCAGGTCTACACCCAAGGTGATCGGGCGCTGGTTCCAGGGGGAGCAGAACGTGTTGTCGATGCAGGTGAGGATGCCCCGCGCGCGGGCAAGGTCGCACACCGCCCTGATATCGACCAGGTGCAGCAGGGGGTTGGTGGGCGACTCGATCCAGATCAGCCGGGTTTCCGGCTTGATGGCCGCAGCCACAGCCTGCAGGTCGTTGAGGTCGACATAGGTAGTGGTCAGGCCTGAGGTGTGGCTGCGGTAATCTTCCATGATGCGGAAGGTGCCGCCGTACACGCCGTTCATCACCACCACGTGGGCGTCCTTGGGCAGCAGTTCCAGCACGGTGGCCGTGGCGTTTACCCCGGACGCGCAGGCGACCGCGCCGGCGCCCTCTTCCAGGGCCGCCACGCAGGTTTCATAAGCGTGCCGGGTGGGGTTGCCCACGCGGCTGTAGGAATACTCGGGCTTGTCGTCCAGGCCGCGTTTGATGAACGAGCTGGCAGTGACGATTGCAGGGAAGATGGCATTGTCGGCGACGCTGAATTGCTCGCCGGCATGGATGGTTCGGGTGGCGAAATGGCGCGGCTTGTCGGACATGGTCAGGCCCATTGGCAGAGGTGAAGCTGCCACTATCGCACAACCCCAAAGTGCTGGCCTTGGGGTAACCTGTGAAAACTTCTTCGCCAAGGCCTGCGCCTGATATGGACAGCTTCGACCAACACATTCTCACCCTGCTGCAGCGCGATGCCTCGGTGTCCCTCAAGGACCTGGCCGAGGCGGTAAACCTGTCCACCACCCCTTGCTGGAAGCGCGTCAAGCGCCTGGAGGACGAGGGTTACATCGTAGGCCGCGTCGCCCTGCTGGACCCTGAACGGCTAGGGCTGGGGCTGACGGTGTTCGTGCAACTGAAAACCCAGCGGCACGACAGCGTCTGGCTGGAGCAGTTTGCGGCAACCGTGACCGCGTTCGAGGAGGTAATGGAGTTCTATCGTATGTCCGGTGATTGGGACTACATGCTGCGGGTGGTGGTGGGGGACATCGCCGCGTATGACCGGTTCTACAAGAAGCTGATCAACAGTACCGATGGGCTATCGAACATCACGTCCAGTTTTGCCATGGAGCAGATGAAGTACACCACGGCGTATCCGGTGCATCGTTCCTGATGCTGAGTGGCTGTACTGGGGCCTGCCGCCGTCAATCAGCCGCCAGCACCGCCTCGATCCGGTTGCCCGCTCTGGCCTTCTCGACCTTGATTGCCACAAACTTGGAGGTCGGCGTGTAGGTGCCGTCGCCGTAACTGTCCAGCGGCACCAGCGGGTTGGTTTCGGGGTAGTAGGCCGCGGCCTGCCCCTCAGGCACGTCGTAGGCCACCAGGCGGAAGCCCGATACGCGACGCTCCACGCCATCTTCCCACAGCGACACCAGGTCTACCTGCTCACCGGGCTCGAAACCCAGGCGGCGGATGTCGGCTTCGTTGACGAAGACCACTTCACGTAGCCCGAATACACCGCGATAGCGGTCGTCCAGGCCGTACAAGGTCGTGTTGTACTGATCGTGGGAGCGCAGCGTCTGCAGAATGAGGTCAGGCGTGTCACCCCGGGCCAGCACTTTGGCGTTGACCAGCTGCTCAGGCAGTGCATGCGGGCTGAAGCGGGCCTTGCCGGTAGCCGTGCGCCAGGTGCGTTGAGCGGCGGCATTGCCCAGGTGGAAGCCGCCAGGTTCTTGCAGGCGCTCGTTGAACGCGGCAAAGCCTGGGATCACGTCGGCGATCATGCTGCGAATACGGCCATAGTCTGCCACGGCGTATTCCCAGTCGATTGGCTGCTTGCCTAGGGTGGCCTGGGCCATGCCGGCGACAATCCACGGCTCCGAGCGCAGGTGCGGCGAGCGCGGCCGCAGTTGCCCATGGGAGATGTGCACCATGCTGAAGGTGTCCTCCACCGTTACCCCTTGCGGGCCGTTGGCCTGCACGTCGATTTCGGTCCGGCCCAGGCACGGCAGGATCAGCGCATCCCCCCCAGTGACCAGGTGCGAACGGTTGAGCTTGGTGGATATCTGCACGGTCAACGCGCATTTGCGCAGCGCCGCGTGGGTGCGCGGGGTGTCTGGCGTGGCTTGGGAGAAGTTCCCGCCCAAGGCGATGAATACCTTCGAGCGCCCCTCTTCCATGGCCTTGATCGCCAGCACAGCGTTGTGGCCGTGGGCACGGGGCACGCGGAACTCGAAGCGCTTCTCCAAAGCATCGAGCAACGCCGGCTTGGGCTTTTCGTCGATACCCATGGTGCGGTCACCCTGCACGTTGCTGTGACCGCGCACCGGGGAAAGCCCAGCCCCCGGTTTACCAACGTTGCCCCGCAACAACTGCAGGTTGACGATTTCCTGCACGGTAGGCACCGAATGCCGGTGCTGGGTAACGCCCATGGCCCAGCACATGATCACCCGCTCGGCCTTGCGGTACATGCGCGCAGCCAGCTCGATCTCGGCCTGGGTAAGCCCGGACTGCTCCACGATATGCGCCCAGGGCGTGGTATCCACGGCTTGCAGGTAGGCGTCCACGCCGCTGGTGTGCTCGGCGATGAACGCGTGGTCGAACACCGCCGGCGCACCGCTTGCCTGGGCCTCGCGTTCCCATTGCAACAGGTATTTGGCGATGCCGCGCATCACTGCCATGTCGCCGCCCAGGTTCGGGCGGAAATACGCCGTGTTGGTGGGCTCGGAGCCGTTGCTGAGCATTTCGAACGGGTGCTGGGGGTGCTGAAAGCGCTCCAGCCCGCGCTCCTTGAGGGGGTTGAAACACACCACCTGTGCGCCGCGCTTCACGGCCTCGCGCAACGGCTCAAGCATGCGTGGGTGGTTGGTCCCGGGGTTCTGGCCAATCACGAAGATGGCGTCGGCCAGTTCCAGGTCGTGAAACACCACCGTGCCCTTGCCCACGCCGAGGGTTTCGGACATCCCCACGCCGCTGGCCTCGTGGCACATGTTGGAACAGTCGGGGAAGTTGTTGGTGCCATAGGCGCGCACGAACAGCTGGTAGAGGAAGGCGGCTTCATTGCTGGCGCGGCCTGAGGTGTAGAACTCGGCCTCATCGGCCGAACCGAGTGCGCGCAGGTGCCGGGCGATCAGGGCGAACGCCTCCTCCCAGCTGGTTTCCACGTAATGGTCAGTGGCGGCGTCGTAGCGCATGGGGTGGGTGAGCCGGCCCTGGTACTCCAGCCAATAGTCGGTCTGTTCGGCCAGGGCGCTGACGCTGTACTTGGCAAAGAAGGCAGGGTCCACCGAACGGCCGGTGGCCTCCCAGTTGACGGCTTTGGCCCCGTTCTCGCAAAACTTGACCATATCGCTTTCCGGCGACTCGCCCCAGGCGCAGCCGGGGCAGTCGAAGCCACCGTTCTGGTTGGTCTTGAGCATGGCCCGCAGGTTCTTGAAGGCGTTTTCGCTGCCCAGCCAGCTTTTGGTGACGCTCTTGAGCGCCCCCCAGCCGGCGGCGGCGCCTTTGTAGTCCCTGATGTGGTCGTCTTGGCTCATGCGGTGAATCCTCACGCTACGGTGCTTTGATTCAGCCTACGGAGCGTGGTGCTGGGGCGTCCAATCGAAAGATCTTACGGAGTGATAAGCGGTTTCGATGATGAGCCCCAGGCCGCGATAGAGCCTGTTTATCATACGGTCGGGCAAAGCAATTTGACTGCCCTGCCCCCAGGTTATAGCTTGGAGGCGTACCCCACCCATTCGAGTGTGCACGTGGAACAGAACAGCCGGGCCCTGATCGACGGCTTCAACCGGAAAATCGACTACCTGCGGATGTCCGTGACAGACCGCTGCGATTTCCGCTGCGTGTATTGCATGGCCGAAGACATGCAGTTTCTGCCGCGCCAGCAGATCCTGAGCCTCGAGGAACTGTTCCAGGTGGCCGAGCGCTTCGTGGGACTGGGTACCCGCAAGATCCGCCTGACCGGCGGGGAGCCACTGGTGCGTCAAGGCATCGTCGGCTTGTGCGAGCGCATCGCCGCCCTGCCCGGCCTGCGCGAGCTGTGCCTCACCAGCAACGGCTCGCAGTTGGGGCGCCTGGCGCAGCCGCTGTTCGACGCGGGCGTCACACGCCTGAACATCAGCCTCGACAGCCTGAATGCTGCGCGCTTCAAGCAACTGACCCGTACCGGCGACCTGCATCAAGTGATTGCGGGCATCGACGCGGCGCGTCTGGCGGGCTTTCGCCGCACCAAGCTCAACTGCGTGGTGCTCAAGGGCCGCAACGACCATGAGCTGGTAGACCTGGTGCGTTTTGCCATAGACCGCGAGCTGGACATCACTTTCATCGAAGAAATGCCCCTGGGCGTGATCAACGAGCATGAGCGCGGTGAGTCGTTTTGCTCCAGCGACGAAGTGCGCGAGCGCCTGGCCGAGCACTTCAGCCTGATCGAATCTACCGAATCGTCCCAAGGCCCTGCCCGCTACTGGCGGCTGGCCGAAGCGCCGGGCACCCGGGTGGGCTTCATCTCACCCCATAGCCACAACTTTTGCGCCACCTGCAACCGGGTGCGGCTCACCGTGGAAGGCCGCCTTTTACTGTGCCTGGGCAACGAGCACTCGGTTGACCTCAAACACGTGCTGCGCGCCCACCCGGGCAACCCGCAGCGGCTGGAAACAGCCATTCGCGATTCGTTGCACCTGAAACCCTATCGCCACCACTTTGAAGTGGGTGGCGACGTACAGATCCTGCGTTTCATGAACATGACCGGCGGCTGAGCAGCCGTCTCTGGATTTCCATGATCGTTCATCCC
Organism: Pseudomonas sp. S36; assembly: GCF_016647875.1. Classification (NCBI taxonomy): domain Bacteria; kingdom Pseudomonadati; phylum Pseudomonadota; class Gammaproteobacteria; order Pseudomonadales; family Pseudomonadaceae; genus Pseudomonas; species Pseudomonas sp. S36. The sequence continues at coordinate 56,745 of NZ_JACVVG010000025.1, forward strand.
ACCCATGGTGTGCTGCGGGTGCTGTTCACCCTCAAAGGGTCGATCCTCAAGCGCATCGCCCTGCGCTGCCTGATGGTCACGCTGTTGGCGGCGCTGATTGTATTGGCCGAGCGCCATTACCCGGCATTCTTCTACCCGGTCAGCGCCACGCCCTTCACCCTGCTGGGGCTGTCGCTGTCGATCTTCATGAGTTTTCGCAACAACGCCTGCTACGACCGGTGGTGGGAGGGGCGCAAGGCCTGGGGCAAGCTGATCATCGAAACCCGCTCGTTCGTGCGTGAAAGTGTGGTGATCACCGATGCCCGGTTGCGGGCCGAGCTGCTGCGCAACCTCTGCGGATTTGCCCATGCCCTGAATGCGCGGTTGCGCGGGGAAGATGATGCGGAGGCCGCGCGCCCCTGGTTGGCGCAACCCGAACGGATCAGCGCGCACAATGTATGCGACGGGATTCTGCGTGAGGTCGGTGCGCAGTGCTCGCACCTGGCCGAGCAACAACAGATCAGCGACTGGCGCTATAGCTTGCTGGAGCAGCGGCTGGTGGGCCTGAGCGAGGTGCAGGCCACCTGCGAGCGTATCAAGGGCACGCCGTTGCCGTTCCCCTACACACTGTTGCTGCACCGCACCATCTACATCTTCTGCCTGTTGCTGCCCTTTGCCCTGGCCGAACCGCTGGGCTGGCTGGCGCCGTTGTTCACCACCATCGTGGGGTACACCTTCTTCGGGCTGGATGCCATCGGCAACGAGCTGGAAGACCCATTCGGGCGCGATGAGAACGACCTGCCCACCGATGCCATGGTGCGCACCGTGGAGCGCGATGTGCTGGCTGGGCTGGGGGAAACGTCGTTGCCACCGGCGTTGTTGCCGGTGGGGTATGTGTTGAGTTGACGGTGCAGTGGCGCACGGGCGGCTACCGGGTGATTGGGGCTCAGCCGCGGGTTTCGCAGGGCGCGACCGGCTTCAGATGCTTGACGAAATTGCATGGCCGGTGGCGTGCGTCCAGCTGTTCGGCCAGGATGCCCTCCCAGGCCGTGCGGCAAGCCCCGGTTGAGCCAGGCACGCAGCACACCAGGGTACGGTTGGAAAGCCCTGCCAGGGCACGGCTCTGCACCGTGGAAGTACCGATATCCAGAATCGACAGCGCACGGAACAACTCGCCAAACCCGTCGATGCGCTTGTCCAGCAAACACTCCACCGCTTCCGGGGTACTGTCACGCCCGGTAAAACCGGTGCCGCCCGTGATCAGCACCACCTGCACCTGCTCGTCGGCAATCCAGCTGGCGACCTGCGCACGGATCTTGTAGAGGTCATCCTTCAGCAGTGCCCTCGCCACCAGGCGATGGCCAAACTCCACTGAGCGGCAGGCCAGCAGCTCACCCGAGGTATCGGTGTCGAAAGTACGGGTATCGCTGACGGTCAGCACAGCGATGTTGAGCGGTACAAAGGCCGCATCAGGTTGAACACGCACGGTAAAGCCCCCTCGAAGTCAGTATCGCCACGCTAGAGGCCGGCGCTGCAGGCGTCCAATCGATATCACGTACTGGCCGATCGTTAGCATCTATCGCAGACGTGGGTTAAGGTCTGTACACCCCGTTACCAGGCAAGCGCATGGACATCAAGCAGCTGAAGTTTCTCCTCGCCCTCGACCAGACCCGCCACTTCGGGCAAGCAGCGGCGTTGTGCCACATCACCCAGCCGACCCTGTCCATGCGCTTGCGCAACCTTGAAGATGAACTGGACCTGGTGCTGGTCAAACGGGGCCAGCGATTCGAAGGGTTTACCGAGGCCGGCGAACGCATCCTGGCCTGGGCCCGCACCCTGCTCGCCGCCCACGATGGCCTGCAGGCCGAGGCAGCCAATTGCAGGGGCCAGGTGGTAGGCAGCCTGCGCCTGGGGACGGTACCGTTGGCCAGCTTCAACCCCATGCAATTGTTGTTGCCGCTGCGGGCAAAATACCCCGGGCTGCACTTTCAGCTCAGCTCGCTGAGTTCGGAGCAGGTGGTCGATGGCCTTAGCCGCAACCAGCTCGACCTGGGCATCTGCTACCTGGACCAGGTCAATACCCGGTTCTTCGAGGTCATCGAACTGGGCATCACCACCATGGGCCTGTTGCATGACACCCGGCATTTCCAGTTCACGGGCGATGCCTTGCGCTGGGACCAGCTGGGCGACACGCCCCTGGGCCTACTGAGCAAGGGCATGCACTACCGCCAATCACTGGACCTGAGCCTGCGCAGCCGGGGCCTGGAACCCAATGCGGTGCTGGAAAGCGACTCCAGCTTCCAGCTGATCCAGGCCATCAGTAGCGGCCTGTGCTGCGCAATCATGCCGCTGGGCTGCGGCCTGGAAGCCCTCAGCGAGCACCTGCGCATCCTGCCGGTGGTGGATGCCGCCATCCACAGCCCCGTGGGCCTGCTGCTGCGCCGCAGCGAACCGCGTTCGGCCATTGCCGAGCAGTGCTTTACCGAGGCGAAAGCACTGTTTCAGGCGCCCTGAACACTGGTCGCCTGGCGGTACTGGCGGGGGGTGAACCCGGTCAGTTGCTTGAACTGGCGGCTGAAGGCGCTGTGGTCGGTGTAGCCGCAGCGTAGGGCGACCTCGGTGATTGGCAGCTCGGAATGCAGCAGCCGGTGGGCCTGTTCCAGGCGCGCCTTGTGAATCATCTGCCGGGGGGTGAGGTGAAACACCCGCTTGCAGTAACGCTCCAGTTGCGCGACGGATATGCCCGCTATGCGGGTCAGCTCCCGCATGCTGATCGGCTGCTGGAAGTGGCGACGAATGTGCTCGTCCACAGCGGCAAGGCGCTGATAGGCGGGGTGCGTGTCTGCCGCTGACTGCAGGTCCACCGAAATGCCGATCAGGCCAATGATGGCCCCTTCCACATTGTGCAAGGGGCGCTTGTGGGTCAGGCACCAGCCGGCCTCGCGGCTGCCATACAGGTGCAACTCCAGCTGGTCTTCGAGCACCAGGCCTTCCTTCAGCACGCGGCGGTCCTGCTCGGTGTAGCCCGGGCCCAGCTGCGCCGGAAACACCTCGGCGCTGGTCTTGCCCAGCAACGGCGCCAGCCCTTTGAGCCCACAGCGCTGCACCAGGGTAGTGTTGGCCAGCACATAGCGGGCAGCTTCATCCTTGATGAAGATCGCCGCGTTGGGGATGGCGTCAAGGATGGGCAGCAGCAGCGATACGCCGCCCAGCAGCGCCTCAAGGTTGGCCGGCCGGTACCGCTCCAGCGCTGGGCACAGGGTAGCCAGGGGGGTAGGCATCATCTCTAAAGCCCATGTTCAGTAAGGCTCCGAGCCTATCTCCACGGCCTTGCGGCACGCCAACGGTTTTTCGTGACTGTGCCGATTTCGTCATGCCGCCTGCAGAAAACCATCAAGAACCGCCCCGCCGATCGGTTCACTCTATGCCCCATGCAAGCCGCCCATGTTCCACAAAAGCGCGGCCGAAACGCCGCACCTCGTGACATCAGACCTGCCTATCCAATAACCAACAAAAAGGCGAACCCATGTCAGGCAAATTCAAGAAACAGCTGTCATTGCTGGACCTCACCTTCATCGGCCTAGGGGCCATCTTCGGCTCCGGCTGGCTGTTCGCTGCCAGCCACGTATCAGCCATTGCCGGCCCTGCGGGCATTCTGTCGTGGTTTCTGGGCGGCTTTGCCGTGCTGCTGCTGGGCATCGTGTATTGCGAGCTGGGCGCGGCCTTGCCGCGTGCCGGCGGCGTGGTGCGCTACCCGGTGTATTCCCACGGGCCACTGCTGGGCTACCTGATGGGGTTCATCACCCTGATCGCCTTTTCCAGCCTGATCGCCATCGAAGTGGTCGCCTCGCGCCAGTACGCCGCTGCCTGGTTCCCGGGGCTGACAAAGGCCGGCTCCAGCGACCCGACCGTGCTCGGCTGGCTGGTGCAGTTCGCGCTGTTGGGGCTGTTCTTCATCCTGAACTACCGCAGCGTGAAAACCTTCGCCAAAGCCAACAACCTGGTCAGCGTGTTCAAGTTCATCGTGCCGCTGCTGGTGATCGGGGTGCTGTTCACCTTCTTCAAACCCGAGAATTTCCAGGTACAGGGTTTTGCGCCGTTTGGCCTGTCCGGGGTGGAAATGGCGGTATCGGCCGGCGGCATCATTTTCGCCTACCTGGGCCTCACACCGATCATCTCGGTGGCCAGCGAGGTCAAGAACCCGCAACGCACCATTCCCATTGCGCTGATACTGTCGGTGCTGCTGTCCACCGCGATCTACGCCCTGCTGCAACTGGCATTTCTCGGCAGCGTGCCCACTGACATGCTGGCCAATGGCTGGTCGGCGGTAACCCAGGAACTGGCCCTGCCCTACCGCGATATCGCCCTGGCCTTGGGTGTGGGCTGGCTGGCCTACCTGGTGGTGGCGGATGCGGTGATCTCCCCAAGCGGCTGCGGCAACATCTACATGAACGCCACCCCCCGCGTGGTGTATGGCTGGGCGAAGACCGGCACGTTCTTCCGGTACTTCACCCGCGTCGATGAGCAGTCTGGTATTCCGCGCCCGGCCCTGTGGCTGACGTTCGGCCTGGCGGTGTTCTGGACCCTGCCGTTCCCCTCGTGGGAAGCGCTGATCAACGTGGTGTCCGCTGCACTGGTGCTGAGCTACGCCGTCGCCCCGGTGACCGTCGCCGCCCTGCGCCGAAACGCTCCCGACATGCCGCGCCCGTTCCGGGTCAAGGGCATGGGGGTACTGGGCCCGCTGTCGTTCATCATCGCCGCACTGATCGTGTATTGGTCGGGCTGGGGTACGGTGTCCTGGCTGCTGGCGCTGCAAATTTTGATGTTCGTGCTGTACCTGGTGTGTGCGCGCTTCGTGCCCACCGAGCACGTGTCGCTGGCCCAGCAGGTGCGCTCGTCGGCGTGGCTGATCGGCTTCTACGCCGTGACCATCCTGCTGTCCTGGCTAGGCAGCTTCGGCGGCACCGGGGTGATCGGCCACCCGCTCGACACTGTGATCGTCGCCGCGTGTGCGCTTGGCATTTACTACTGGGGCGCGTGCACCGGGGTGCCGGCACATCTGGTGCGCCTGGAGGGCGAGGATGAAAGCGAAGCCAGCCAAGCGCCGTTGGTCGCCCAACGCCCGGCGGTAACGGCGCCCTGAAGGCCCGCACCCACAGCGCAAGTCTTCGCCAACCACACGACGGACACGACCATGAAACAGATACACATCATCGACTCGCATACCGGCGGCGAACCTACGCGCCTGGTAATGAAAGGCTTCCCGCACCTGCACGGTCTCAGCATGGCCGAGCAGCGCGACGAACTGCGCGAGCGGCACGACGCGTGGCGCCGGGCCTGCCTGCTGGAGCCGCGGGGCAACGACGTGCTGGTGGGGGCGCTGTACTGCCCACCGGTGTCGGCGGACGCCACCTGCGGGGTGATCTTCTTCAACAACGCCGGTTACCTGAACATGTGTGGCCACGGCACCATCGGCCTGGTTGCCTCGCTGCAGCACCTGGGCCTGATCGCACCGGGGGTGCACAAGATCGACACCCCGGTCGGCCAGGTCAGCGCCACCCTGCATGAGGACGGCGCCATTACCGTCGGCAACGTGCCCGCCTACCGCTACCGCCAGCAGGTGGCGGTGGATGTGCCCGGCCATGGCGTAGTGCACGGCGATATCGCCTGGGGTGGCAACTGGTTCTTCCTGGTCAGCGAGCATGGCCAGCGCCTTGAACTGAGCAACCGCGAAGCCCTCACCGACTACACCTGGGCCATGCTCAAGGCCCTCGAAGCCCAAGGCATTACCGGTGAGCACGGTGCCCCCATCGACCATGTCGAGCTGTTTGCCGAAGACGCCGCAGCCGACAGCCGCAACTTCGTCATGTGCCCGGGCAAAGCCTACGACCGTTCGCCCTGCGGCACCGGCACCAGCGCCAAGCTGGCCTGCCTGGCGGCAGACGGCAAGCTGGCCGAGGGCCAGGCCTGGGTACAGGCCAGCATCACCGGCAGCCAGTTCACTGGCCGCTACGAGCGTGACGGTGAGCGGATTCGCCCGTTCATTACCGGCCGCGCCTACATGACCGCCGACAGCACGCTGCTGATCGACGAACAGGACCCCTTCGCCTGGGGCATCTGACCCCCTGTTTTCCTTTACCACCCGACACCGCCAGGAGCATTAACAATGACTGACAACATCTTCACCGGCACCATGCCCGCCCTGATGACCCCCTGCACCGCCGAGCGCAAACCGGACTACGACGCACTGGTGCGCAAGGGCCGTGAGCTGATCGAGGCTGGCATGAGCGCAGTGGTGTACTGCGGCTCGATGGGTGACTGGCCACTGCTCAGCGAAGCCGAGCGCCAGGAGGGTGTGGCGCGGCTGGTGGCAGCGGGCATCCCGACCATCGTCGGTACCGGCGCGGTGAACACCCGCGAGGCCGTCGCCCACGCTGCCCACGCGGCCAAGGTGGGCGCCGCGGGCCTGATGGTCATTCCACGGGTACTCAGCAGGGGTGCATCGCTGATTGCCCAGAAGCACCACTTCGCGGCGATTCTGGCCGCCGCGCCTGCGCTGCCGGCAGTGATCTACAACAGCCCGTACTACGGCTTCGCCACCCGCGCCGACCTGTTCTTCGAACTGCGCCAGCAATTCCCCAACCTGATCGGCTTCAAGGAGTTCGGCGGCGGCGCGGACCTGCGCTATGCGGCCGAGCACATCACCTCCCAGGATGACGGTGTGACGCTGATGGTGGGCGTGGATACCCAGGTGGTGCATGGCTTCGTCAACTGCAACGCCACCGGCGCCATCACCGGCATCGGTAACGCCTTGCCACGGGAGGTGCTGCAACTGGTGAGCCTGAGCAAGCAGGCTGCCAAGGGCGACGCCCGAGCCCGCCGCCTGGCCCGTGAGCTGGAAGCGGCACTGGGGGTGCTGTCGTCGTTCGATGAAGGTTGCGACCTGGTGCTGTACTACAAGCACCTGATGGTGCTCAACGGCGACACGGAGTACACCCTGCACTTCAACGAAACCGATGCCCTGACCGATGCCCAGCGCAACTACGCCGAGCAGCAGTACGCGCTGTTCCGTAGCTGGTATGCGCACTGGTCGACCGAGCAGAACGTGGCCTGACCGCAGCCGCCCTCTCCTGCACCTGCATTGCATTCACAAGGAGTCACCATGCCCCTCACAGGTAAACTGCTGATCGGCCAAACCCCGGTAGCCGGTACACGCCAAGCCCTGCGCGCCATCAACCCGGCCAGCGGCCAGGCACTGGAGCCGGCGTACCAGGGCGGCACGGGCGAACACGTGGCCCAGGCCTGCGCCCTGGCCTGGGCGGCGTTCGACGTCTATCGCGAAACCACACTGGAACAGCGTGCCGGCTTTCTGGAAGCAATCGCCGCACACATCGAAGCCCTCGGCGATGCACTGATCGAGCGCGCCGTCGCCGAAACGGGCCTGCCCACGGCGCGTATCCAGGGCGAGCGCGGCCGCACCTGCACCCAGTTGCGCGCTTTCGCCCGCGTGGTGCAGGCCGGTGAGTGGCTGGACGTAAGGGTCGACCCGGCCCTGCCGGAGCGCCAACCCCTGCCCCGCCCTGACCTGCGCCAACGGCACATCGCCCTGGGGCCGGTCGCGGTATTCGGCGCCAGCAACTTCCCGCTGGCGTTCTCGGTAGCCGGTGGCGACACCGCCTCGGCGCTGGCGGCCGGCTGCCCGGTAGTGGTCAAGGCGCACGGCGCTCACCCTGGCACCAGCGAACTGGTAGGCCAGGCCGTGGCAAACGCCGTCCAGCAGTGCGGGCTGCCTGAAGGGGTGTTCTCGCTGCTGTACGGTTCGGGCCGTGAAGTGGGCATCGCGCTGGTCAGCGACCCCCGCATCAAGGCCGTGGGCTTTACCGGTTCACGCAGCGGCGGCCTGGCCTTGTGCCAAGCCGCCCAGGCTCGGCCCGAACCTGTTCCGGTGTATGCGGAGATGAGCTCGATCAACCCGGTGTTCCTGTTCGGTGCGGCCTTGCAGGCACGCGCTGAAGCCATGGCCCAGGGGTTCATTGGCTCACTCACTCAAGGTGCAGGGCAGTTCTGTACCAACCCAGGGTTGGTGATCGCCAAGCAGGGGCCTGATTTGCAACGCTTCATCCAGGCTGCCAGTCAGCATGTGAGCCAGGCCGCAGCGCAGACCATGCTCACCCCCGGGATTTTTGCCGCCTACCAGGCAGGCATCGGTGCCCTGGCTGAAAATGGAGGTGCCTCGCAGGTGGCGAGCGGCCTTGCGGCCGAGGGCGTCAACCAAGGCCAGGCGCACCTGTTCGTGGCCGAGGCCGAGGCGTTTCTCGCCGACCCTACACTGCAGGCCGAAGTATTTGGTGCCACATCGCTGGTGGTGGCCTGTGCCAGCGACCAGCAGATGCGTGAAGTGGCCGATCACCTCGAGGGCCAGCTCACTGCTACCCTGCAATTGGACGACGCCGACATCGACAGCGCCCGCGCCCTGCTGCCCACCCTGGAACGCAAGGCTGGGCGGATTCTGGTCAATGGCTGGCCGACCGGTGTAGAGGTGTGTGACGCCATGGTGCATGGTGGGCCATTCCCGGCCACGTCCGATGCCCGCAGCACGTCGGTGGGCACCGCGGCCATCCAGCGTTTCCTGCGGCCGGTGTGCTATCAGGACTTTCCTGACGCGCTGTTGCCTGAGGCGTTGCAGCACACCAACCCGTTGCAACTGCGGCGCCTGCTCGACGGCAAGCGGGAAGGCTGAGCATGGAGCACACCCCCGCAAACGATATCGTGGTAGTGGGTGCCGGCATCATCGGTGTGGCCTGCGCCCTGCAGCTGGCACGCCAGGGCCGGCAGGTACTGCTGGTTGACCGCCAGCTCCCCGGCCAGGGGGCATCCTGGGGCAATGCGGGGCACCTGGCTACCGAGCAGGTGTTCCCCATCGCCGACCTGTCGATTCTCAAGCGCCTGCCGCGCATGCTCCTGGACCCGATGGGGCCACTGCGCCTGGACTGGAAGTACCTGCCCAAGGCGATGCCCTGGTTCACCCGCCTGCTGCTCAACCTGCGCCCGGCACCGTTCCAGCGCAGCGTCGCGGGTATTCGCGCGCTCAACGAAGCCAGCCTGGCGGCCTGGCAGCAGCTGCTGGGGTCGATCGGGCGCAGCGACCTGTTTCATCAGGACGGCTCGCTGCTGGTGTTCGAGCGGCCAGAATCCAGTGAGGCGCTGGCGGCGTTGCGCAGCCGCATGCAGCAACAGGCCGTACCGGTGGAGCTGTGGTCTGCGCGGCAGGTACAGGCCGCTGCGCCCCAGCTGAACCCAAGCCTGCTGGGCGGTTTGTTCTTCCCGTCCACTGGCCACTTCATCGACCCCTATCGGGTGCTGTGCGAGCTGTTCGAGGCGGCCCAGGCCGAGGGCGTACGCTTCATGCAGGCTCAGGTCGACGGTGGGCGGCTGCACAGCGCCGGGGTAACCCTTGCCAGCAACTGCGGTGCGCTGCATGCCCGCCAGGTGTTGCTGAGTTGTGGCGCGCATTCGGCGCACCTCACTGCTGCGCTCACGGGCAAGCAGGTGCCACTGGACACCGAACGGGGGTACCACCTGATGCTGCCGGCCGAACACGAACGCCTGCCGTTCGCCGTCACATCCCTTGAGCGCAAGTTCATCATGACGCCCATGACCGGGGGGTTACGCCTGGCCGGCACGGTCGAGTTCGCCGGCCTGCAAGCCCCCCCGAGCATGCAGCGGGCGTGGCAACTGCACCGGTTGAGCAAGGGGTTGTTCAGGGAAGACTTGAGCACCGAGGGTGCGAGCCCCTGGATGGGGATGCGCCCGTCATTGCCAGACTCATTGCCGGTGATCGACCGGGTGTGTGAAGGCCGAGTGCTGCTGGCTTTCGGTCATCAGCACCTGGGCTTGACCCAGGCAGCGGTCACAGCGCAATGGGTGGGTCGGCTGGCCGAGGCGCTTGGCGGCCCTGAAACCCGGGCATACCGCCTGGACCGCTTCTGATCACCCGATACCACTGCTGCTAAGGCGCTTCCGGGTAGCTGTACTCAAATACCCGCACCACTTCGGAAGCATGCCAGGACGCTGCCTCCATGCCATCGACCGGGCCCGAAAAGCGACCCAGCTTTTCGACGCACTCGAAAAACCCGGTACGGGGCAGCCGGCTGGCACCCTGGCTGATCACCAGCGAACTTCGCAGTGGCTGCTCGGCCCGGGCATCCAGCACGGCCAGGTACTCCAGCGCTGCGGTCAGTGTCTGCATGGCCGGGCTGGGCAATTGCAAGCGCTCGATAAGCGCACGGTAGGTCAGCAGATGGCGTTGACGCCTGGCCAGATCAAGCTCGCCCAGCAGGTTATCCCAATGCTGGCGGCTGATCCTGACGTGGCTCATGACACCTCGCTCCAGCCAGCCACGCCCAGGTGCCACGCCAATGCGCGGCGGATGGCAGCATCAGGCTGGCGCTCGCCGGCTTCAATCATGGCCAGGTAAGCGGGGCTTACCCCTACGTTTCGGGCCAACTGTTCGGCAGCAATCCCTTTGGCTCTGCGGATATCCCCCACCTCACTGAAGGCGGGCGCGGGTGCAGGTGGCTGCTGCTCGCCGCTTTCGCCGCCTGTGACGGGGGGCGTTGCCGGGGCCTGCCCTGCAGCCTTCAGCAACGCCTGATAGTGCTCCCACGGAATGACGGCGTACTCTGGCTGACCGTCCCGGCTGATGACCTGAATACCCATTACGAACCCCTCAAGAGGATTACCGCATGTAATCCGTTGGCATAATCCTTATGCCAATTATATGACCAAGTCCGCGATCTGTGCAGCCAGGCACCTTCGCGGCCAGGCTGAGGGGCTGACATCAGGGCGCAGGACGCTCCAGGCGCAGGGCTTCGGGGGTAGCTGGCAACCGCTCCACCACGCGCAGGCGCTCGGGGGCCTGGCTGTCGCGCCACGCCTTGAACCGCGCCAGCTCATCGGCCACGGTCTTCATTACCCAGCCCAGCACGGCAATGTCATCCAGGAAGCCCACACCCAATAACCAATCGGGGATGGCGTCGATGGGGCTTACGAAATACAGCAGACCTGCCACGATCGTGACAAGCGCTTTGGGGCTTATGGCACGGTACTCGCCGCGCCACCATGCCAGGCACAGCGACTGCATCAGCTTCACGTCTTCACGCAACTTGCCCAGCCGCGGGCCTTTGCGAGCCACAGCAAACAGCAGTGCAGGCAAGCGACCGCGGCTGAGCAGGCGCTCGGCCAGCGGCAGAAAGCGAGCGAAATTCCAGGGTGCATTCATGGAGCCTCCAGGACGGAAGAGGTTATCCACATTTATTGTGGATAACCTTGTGAACAGGGCGGTGTTTCTGACGTCAGGTGCCTATCAGACAAGGGCCAAGGTCAGATCGGGCGTTTTTTACACAGCCGTTACAGCCTCGCATACGCGTACGGGCCAAACGGCTCAGGTTAGACGCTTCCTGCTTCTACACGCTGCATGTCCTCGGACACTATCAGCACTTGCCGGTTCGACCAAGCACTCTGCACAAACACGAACGCCCCGTCGGGACGGGGCGTTCAGGGTTGCCGCAAGCGGCTTTTACTTGGCAGGTGCTTCAGCAGGGGCTTCAGCTGGGGCGTCTGCTTCAGGTTCAGCGCCTTGCAACTGAGCCGGGTCCTTGATGGCGATCAGCTCAAGGTCGAACACCAATACCGAGTTTGCCGGGATCAGCGGGCTTGGGCTCTGTGCGCCGTAGGCCAGCTCAGCCGGGATGAACAGCTTGTACTTCTCGCCCACGTGCATCAGTTGCAGGCCTTCGACCCAACCGGGGATCACGCCGCTCACCGGCAGATCGATCGGGCTGCCGCGCTCGACCGAGCTGTCGAACACCTTGCCATCGATCAGCTTGCCTTCGTAGTGAACGGTCACCACATCGGTAGGTTTGGGCTGCGGGCCGTCGGCCTTCTTCACCACTTCATACTGCAGGCCAGATGCCGTGGTAACCACGCCCGGCTTCTTGGCGTTTTCTTCCAGGAACTTCTTGCCGGCAGAGGCCGCTTCTTCGCTGGCCTTGGCCAGACGTTCTTCGGCGCGTTTCTGCAGTGCGGTGAAGGCCTCTACCAGCTCTTCGTCCTTCAGGCGCTGCTCTTTCTTGCCAACGGCGTCTTCGATACCCAGCGCGACTGCTTTCGAATCAAGGTCATCCATGCCTTCCTGAGCCAGGCTCTTGCCCATGTTCAGGCCGATACCGTAGGAGGCTTTCTGCGCGGGGGTCTTCAGTTCGGGGCTGCTGGCCTGCTGGTCGCAACCAGCCAGTACCAGGCCTACCAGGGCAACCGCAGCCGCCAAACGATGCTGTTTCATGCTATTTCCTTGTTCATGCGCCATAAGGGCAATCAGGGTGTAGGCCGCGAGCTTAGCAGGCGGTCGTCACCAATGGCTACCGGCATAGGAGCGGGTTTCACGCAATAAGTTCAGCAGGCCACGGACGGCGTCGCTTGTTGCCAAGCCGGACGCCAGTATTGGCCATTCTCTTCATTGAAGCACCGAGCAAAAAGGTGTGGGCGCGCATGAAAAAGCCGGCCAAGCCCGCGACAAAACTGATAATTCTGACAGTAGCGCACCACAAGCGCCTGCCTTCCAATGGCTGACAAGGCATTCGCAAGAAAGCCCGACCTGAGTTTGCCACTACGAAGGATAGGTTATGAACATCTCACGCAAGCCCAACCGCTCGACCCGCGTGCCACCGTCCGTAAACAACGCTGACAGAGAAGTGGCCGCCGCACCCATCGATACACGCTATGGCGTGGAAGGGCTGGGCTATTTCTTACCCCAGGAAAGGGGCAGCCGCAGTACCAGCACAGGATTTATCAAAAGCCATACCCAGCCGGGGCGGACCTACGGCATTGGCCGCAGCACCAACCTGGAAACGTCGCACACCACGGTCTTCGTAGCCTGCCTCACGGAGTACGGCCAGCTGGACAAAAGCTTCCATGCGGACGGGATTTTTGATTTCAACACAATCGGCGACACCCGGTACGCAGCGCTCAACAGCATCATCGAAGACAGGCAGGGCAACCTGCTGGTCATCTTGAGCCTGGATGGCGAGTCAGCCAGCCAGATATGGAGGCTGACAGCGAGCGGTGAGCCCGACCTGAGTTTCGGTCAGGGGAAAGGCTATGTGGATACCCGCGGCCTGATCGACGAGGCGCTGGTGCTTGAGCGCCTGGCAATGGTTGGCCAAGGCATCTTCGTCGCGGGCCTGCGCCGAGGGCCTGAAAAATTCGAGCCGGTGATTGTAGCCTTCGATAACGACGGCAGACTGCGCAGGGACTTCGGCACTGACGGGATACTGGATGGCACTCAACTCATTCCTGACACCAGCCAGCACATCATCGATGGCATTGCCGCTTTCGCTCCGCAAGCAGGCACTGAGCGCCTGCTCGTCACACTCTACCTTCTGCGCGATGACGTGATCTACAGCGTTGCAATGGCACTGACCACCGAAGGTAAATTCGACACCTCGTTTGGTGATGACGGCCTGTACTGGTCCGATGACAATGTGATCCTTTACGGCCTGTCCGTCGACGTCAAGGCGAAGCGCATTTCCTTCTACGGCAGCATAATGCCCGACGAGGATGGCCCGGAATTCCCGGCCGTTTACCGCTTAGACTACGCCGGTAAGCCGGCAAAAGAGTTCAACAACGGCAACATGCTTGTGTTCGAGCGCCCAGGTGCCTGGACCTCAGGCATGGAAGATGGAAGCGGGCTTGTGGGCTATGGACAGTTCTATACCTACACACTCGCTTTTCGCCTGACTGCGGCTGGCACGTTTGACGACACCTTTGTTCCACCCCGAGGCTATGGGCAATACGGTGCCCGAGGCGACGACGGTTTTTACTCATCTGATGCGCCGCCTGTATACGACGCCGCGCATAAACGCCTGTTGATCAGCGGCCATATGGAGGCAACGCCTGGCTTCAACGTCCCAGGCGTAATCGCCATATCCATGCGGCCCACTTGATCAACCAACAATCGCTGATAGGGGCGCTGGCCGGCCTCAAGCGCTCCCTCGCAGCGAGGCTCAAGGGTATACCCGCTCCCGATACTGCGCGGCCACCTCACGCAACACGTCGCACACCCACTGCCCCGGCAGGCTCTGTGCCAGTGCAGCATTGCGGCAGATGCCCACCGAACCGCCAGGCTCGCGCACGCCCAGGTCGAGTTCGACCAGGTCGCCACGGCGCAGGTCCAGCAGCACAGCGTCGCGCGGGGCTACCCAAACCGCGTCGCTGCCCTGCACGTAACGCCGGCTCAGCACCAGCGACAAGGTTTCCAGGCGCTGTGCGGGCATCTGGATGCCGCATTGCACGAACAGGCTGTCGGCATGCTGACGGATCGTCGTACCGGCCGGCGGCACTACCAGTGGGTACTGCCCTACACGCGCCCGTTCGAGCGGTGTAGCAGCCAGCAGCGGGTGACCGGCGCGCACCACCAGGGTCATGGACTCGCTGTACAGGTGCTCGAACGAAAGGCCCTGTATCTGCGGGCTGTCGGTCATCCGCCCCACCACCAGCTCCAACTCACCCACGCGCAACTGGCCAAGCAATTGCGCACTCACGCCGGTCACCACGTTGATGACCAAGGCCTGGTGGCGCTGATGCAGGCGGCACAGTACCTCGGGCATCAACAGGCTTTCGACCGTGGACAGCACACCGATGCGCACCTGGGACGGCACCTGCGCCTCGCCGCGCAGGCAGCTGACGCCATCGCGCAGGGCCTGCACACTGGGCCCTGCATAACGCATGAAGCGTGTGCCAGCGGGGGTCAGTTCAACGCCCTGGCGGCCACGCACGAACAGCCTGGCCTGCAGTAGGTCTTCGAGTTCCCTGAGGGTCTTGGAGATCGCCGGCTGGCTGATGGCGAGCACGTCTGCCGCCCTGGCCAGGCTGCCCTGCCGGGCAATCTCCAGAAAGCACAGTAGGTGGCGGTACTTGATACGGGTGTCGAGGTTCATGGCGCCAGCTTACCGCATTGTCGGCAAGGCCGTGCCCCCTGCGGCCCCGCCGCATTGGCAACCTGGGTACGGCAGGCGCTATGCTTGAGCAAATTTCCGCATGAGCAACTGCCCTCCCCCATGTCCAAGGTCATCATCAAGACCCCCGCCCAACTCGACCTGATGCGCCGCGCCGGCCAGCTTCTGGCGCAAGTGTTCGCCGATCTCGACAGCTTTATCCGCCCGGGTGTCACCACCCTGCAGATCAACGACCGGGCCGAGGCGTTCATCCTCGACACACTCAGGGCACGCCCCGCCAGCAAGGGGCAGTATGGCTTCCCCTATGCGCTCAACACCTCGGTGGATCACGTGGTGTGCCACGGTATGCCCAAGGCCGATGAGGTGCTTCAGGCGGGGTCCATCATCAATGTCGATATCACCCTGGAACAGGGTGGGTACATTGCGGACTCCTCGAAGATGTACAGCCTGGGGCCGGTAAGCGAAGAGGCGCGCCATCTGGTAGCGACCACCTACGATGCGCTGTGGAAAGGCATCGAACAGGTGCGCCCGGGGGCCACGCTGGGTGATATCGGCCACGCTATCCAGGCTCACGCCGAGGGCGCAGGCTACAGTGTGGTTCGGGAGTACTGCGGCCATGGCATCGGCCAGCAGATGCACGAGGCGCCCGAAGTGCTACACGTGGGCCAACGCGGCATGGGCATGAAGCTGAAATCTGGCATGGTGTTTACCATCGAACCGATGATCAACCAAGGTGGGCGCGGTACCCGGACGTTGAAAGATGGCTGGACGGTGATCACCCGTGACCACAGCCTCTCGGCCCAGTGGGAGCATACCGTGGCGGTAACCGAAGAAGGCTATGAAGTGCTGACCTTGCGCGATGAAGAGCGTTGCCGCCACTGAACGTGCGGTGAAAACGCCAGGACGAAAAAAGCGACCCTAAGGTCGCTTTTTTGTTGCTTCAGGGTGTTCAGTGGGCCCTTGAAGCGGAATATGGCGCAGCGG
>NZ_JACVVG010000026.1:0-71293 GCF_016647875.1 Pseudomonas sp. S36
CCGGTGCCATGCACCGCGCTGCCTGCTTCGCGGGTGAACCCGCTCCCACAGTATGAGGGGGGGGGTGGGCCTTGGTTTGTTCAGGCCCTGGCCTCTAACGGTGCAGCACGTACTGGCCGCTGAAAAGTACTGCGGCTTCATCACTCCCCACGTTGCTGACGGTCGTTTCCAGCGTCAGGCGCGCTCTGCCGCGGCGCTGGTAGAGCGTCAGGAACCGTGCCCAGGCTTTTTCATCCGGGGCCGCGCAGCGCGCTACCGCCGCGCCAGTTACCGGTAGCGGGTAGCTGATCTGGCCTTCCTGAATGACGATATGCCCGTCATCGATACCCAGCTCACGCAAACGCAGGTGCAGCCACCCCCAACCCGCCAACACCGCTGCGCAATAAAGGCTGCCACCGAACATGGTGCTCTTGTGGTTGACGTTGGCCGCCAGCGGCAATTGCAGCTGCAGCACCTGCTGCTGCCAGCCCACCACCTCCAGGCCCATCTCCTGCGTCAGCGGAATATCGCGGTGCAGCACCGCCTGCAGGTACTGGCTCTCGTTACTCATCAACGGGTTTCCTCATGGTCGTCATGGCCACCGCTGCCGCCTTCGAAATGCAGGCCATGCTTGCGCAGCTTGTCGTGCAGGGTTTTGCGCGGGATGCCCAAGGCTTCGGCCAGGCTGCGCATCGAGCTGTGGGGCTTGGCCAGCTCGGCAGTGATCAGCGAGCGCTCGAAGTGCTCCACCTGTTCACTCAGGTTACCCGTGACCACGCTGGGTGCAGCAGCGGCCGAAGGCGCGGCCTGGCCGTCCAGGGCCAATTCCAGGCCAAGGGCAAAGCGCTCGGCGGCATTCTGCAGTTCGCGCACGTTGCCCGGCCAGTCATGGCGTAGCAGCAAGGCGCGCTGTGCAGGTTGCAGTGCGTGTGGGCCCAGGCCGTGGCGCTGGGTAGCGGCGTCGGCGTAGTGCTGGAACAGCAACAGAATGTCGTCGCCCCGCTCGCGCAGTGGCGGAATGCGCAGCGGTGCCACATTCAGGCGGTAATACAGGTCGGCGCGGAAGCGGCCCTGGTCGGCAGCCTGGCGCAGGTCTTCCTTGGTGGCGGCGATGATGCGGATATCCAGCGGTATAAGCTGGTTGCCGCCCACGCGCTCTACCACCCGTTCCTGCAGCATGCGCAGCAGTTTCACCTGCACATCCAGGCTCATGCTCTCGATTTCGTCGAGGAACAGCGTGCCGCCATTGGCGAATTCGAACTTGCCGATACGGCGCTTCTGCGCGCCGGTGAAGGCGCCGGGCTCGTGGCCAAACAGCTCGCTCTCCACCACCGACTCCGCCAGTGCGCCGGCGTTGATGGCCACGAACGGGCCGTCCCGGCGGCTGGAAAGGTCGTGCAGTGCGCGGGCTACCACCTCCTTGCCAGCCCCGGTTTCGCCCAGGATCAGTACGTCTGCGCGGGTGGCGGCCAGCGCTGCGATCTGCTCGCGCAGGCGCAGCATGGAGGGGGACTGGCCCACCAGCCGGGTAGCCAGTTGCTGGCGATCGCTCAGGGCCAGGCGCAGGCTGCGGTTATCCAGCACCAGGCGGCGCAGCGCCAGGGCACGGCGCACGCTGTCCAGCAGGGCATCGCTGGCAAAGGGTTTTTCCAGAAAATCGTAGGCGCCGGCGCGCATGGCCTGCACCGCCAGCGGCACATCACCGTGGCCGGTGATCAGCAGCACCGGCAACTCGCTGTCCAGGCCGCGCAATTGCTCAAGCAGTTGCAGGCCATCGATACCGGGCATGCGGATGTCGCTGACCACCACGCCCGGCCAGTCGGCCTCGATACGCTCGGCCAGGCCCTGGGCCTCGGCCAGGGTCACCACCTTCAGCCCGGCCAGGTCGAGGGTCTGGCTCAGGGCCTGGCGCAGGTGCGGGTCATCATCGACCAGGATCACCTGAGCGTGGGTATCGATCTGTGTCTCGGGGCTCATGCCGAGGAATCCTCCGAATTGGGCAAGGTCGCGCCAGGTGGGGCTACACGCATTTCCAAAGTGAGCAGTGCGCCGCCTTCAGGGTGGTTGGCCAGCAGCAGTTCCCCACCCAGGGCGCGCATCAGGCTTTCGCAGATGGCAAGGCCCAGGCCCAGGCCCTGGGTGCGTGTCTTGGTGGTGAAGAACGGCTCCTTGGCGTGCTCCAGGGCCTGGCGGCTGAACCCCGGGCCGTTGTCGCGAATGTACAGGTAGACGCAGTCATCGTGCTGTTCGGCACTTATCCACAGCCGGCGCGGGTTGGCTTTTTCGGTCAGGGCATCCAGGGCATTGGCCAGCAGGTTGCTGAGCACCTGGCGCAGGCGGGTTTCGCCGGCCTGTACCCACAGGGTGGCTTCTGGCAGGTCGCGGACCAGCTCCACCGCCATGGCCCGGCGGCGCTTGGCCAGCAGGGCCAGGGCATCATCCAGCGCCGGCTGCAGGGCCACGCTTTCCGGGGCATGCCGGTCGCGCCGGGCGAACGCGCGCAGGTGGGCGATGATCGAGGCCATGCGCCCGGTCAGTTCGCCGATCAGCTTGAGGTTGCCACGGGCGTCCTCGATGCGTTGGTGGTCCAGCAAGATTTCGGCGTTTTCGGCGTAGCTGCGGATAGCCGCCAGGGGCTGGTTCAGCTCATGGCTGATGCTGGCCGACATGGTGCCCAGCACCGACAGCTTGCCGGCCTGCACCAGTTCATCCTGCGCACGCACCGCCTCCTGCTGGGCATTCTCGCGCTCCAGCACCGCACTTTTCAGCCGCGTGTTGAGGCCTTCCAGGTCGGCGGTACGCTCGGCTACGCGCTTTTCCAGCTGCTGGCGGCCATGCGCCTCGATGTCGATACGGTCGATGTAGTGGCGGCGGCGCTGCATCACCAGGCCGGTCAGCAGCATCACCACCAGTAGGGCGCCAGCGCCGATGGCGGTTACCGTTTGCACCGAGCGGTCCACCAGAATGCGTGGGGCGAGGATGCTGACCTGCCAGCCGGTTTGCGTGATGTCGCGGGTTTGCGTGATCCACGCATCAGGGTTGATCACCAACGGCTGTGGCGCCTGGGTGGGGTAGGGCTGGATGGCGATGATGGCCTGGCGTTCTGCTTCGGTCAGCGGCCGGGTGGCACGGAACCGCCAGTCGGGGCGCGAGGTGAGAATGACCACGCCGTTGTGGTCGGTTAGCAGCAGTTGCTCGGGGGTACGGCCCCAAAGGGTTTCGGTGTGGTCCAGGTCCACTTTCACCACCAGCACCCCAACGATGCGCTCGCCATCGCGCACGGCGGCGGCAAAGAAGTAGCCGCGTTTGGCCGAGGTGGTGCCCTGGCCGAAGAAGCGCCCCAGGTGCCCGGCCATGGCTTCGTTGAAGTACGGGCGGAAGGCGAAATTGCGGCCGACGAAGCTGTCTTGCTTGTCCCAGTTCGACGCCGCCAGGGTGTTGCCGCTCACGTCCATCAGGTACATCACTTCGGCGCCGGTCTGCTGCACGATGTTCTTCAGCAGCCGGTTGGCATTGGTGACGGCCTCCAGGCGGAACGGGTCGGCCAGCACGCCGCGCAGTGCGGGCAGGTCGCCGAGTATCTGCGGCAGGGTTTCGTAGCGGTGCAGGGTGCCCAGCAGGTTGGCCACGTACAGGTCCAGGGTCTGGCGGTTTTGCGATGCCAGCTCCTGCTGGTAGTACCGCTCGGCCAGGTGATGCAGGGGCCACAGCAGTGGCACCAGGCACAGGGCCAGCAGGGCCAGGCTGCGCCAGCGGGGACGACGAGGGGGCGTGGGCTTTGCAATCATCGGGTAAGTGCGCCAGATAAGTCTGACGCAATTATGCGCTACTTAAGGCAGCAGTTCCGCCTCGGTCAGCGACACCCCCAGCTTGTCCTTTTCGGAAAGCACCGGTGGTTGCTTCAAGCCCCAGTCGATGGCCAGGGTGGGGTCGTCCCAGCGGATGCAGCGGTCGGCGCCGGGGTTGTAGTAGTCGGTGGTCTTGTAAAGGAACTCCACCGACTCGCTCATCACCGCAAACCCATGGGCGAACCCTGCAGGTATCCAGAGCTGGCGATGGTTTTCGGCAGAAAGGTGCACGGCCACCCAGCGGCCGAAGGTAGGGGAGTGCTTGCGCACATCAACGGCTACGTCACGGATCTCCCCCTGCACCACGCGCACCAGCTTACCCTGGGTGTTCTGCACTTGGTAATGCAGGCCGCGCAGCACCCCGGCCACCGAGCGGGAATGGTTGTCCTGGACGAACTCGACGTTCGTGCCAGTGTGGCGGGCAAACTCGCGCGCGTTGAACGATTCGAAAAAAAAGCCGCGGCTGTCACCGAAGACCTTGGGCTCGATGATCAGTACCTCGGGGATTGCAGTGGGAATGATGTTCATCGGGGGCGCCCTGGCTGCTGTTCAGTAATGACCCTAGCTGGCGTGCGTGCTTTTTTCTCATGAAACAATCTTGGGTGGATGCCTGGGGGAGCCTTGTGCTAGATGTGATGGCTTGGACAGCACAGCGCTTACCGATTCTTATCGGTTATAGTGTTCGTTAAGGCGATGTAATGATCTATTTCCCGCTTCAATTATAGATATATATCGGTTATAAATTCCCCGACGCCCGCCTCGTTCGGTCAGGGCCATTGACAGAGGTCAACGATGAAAACCCTCAATTCCACGCCCCGTGCCGATGGTTTCCACATGCCCGCCGAATGGGCCCCGCAAACCCAGGTATGGATGGTTTGGCCAGAGCGCCCCGACAACTGGCGTTTGGGTGGCAAGCCTGTTCAGGCAGCCCATGTGACCTTGGCCAAGGCCATCGCCCGCTTCGAGCCCGTCACCGTTGCCGTGTCTGCCGGCCAGTACGAAAACGCCCGTCGCCAGCTGGACCAGCCGAACATCCGGGTCGTGGAAATGAGCAGCGATGACGCCTGGATGCGCGATACCGGCCCAACCTTCGTTATCAACGACCAGGGCGAAGTGCGGGGCGTGGACTGGGGCTTCAACGCCTGGGGCGGCTTCGACGGCGGCCTGTACGCGCCGTGGAACCGTGATGAAGAGCTGGCCACCAAGGTGCTTGAAATGGAGCGCTGCCAGCGCTACCGCACCGAAGGGTTCGTGCTGGAGGGTGGGTCTATTCACGTGGACGGTGAAGGCACCGTGATTACCACCGAAGAGTGCCTGCTCAACCGTAACCGCAACCCGCACCTGAACCGCGAGCAGGTCGAAGCGGTGCTGCGCGACAACCTGGCTGTCGACACCGTGGTATGGCTGCCGGATGGCCTGTACAACGATGAAACGGATGGCCACGTCGACAATTTCTGCTGTTACGTGCGGCCGGGTGAAGTGTTACTGGCCTGGACCGATGATTCCAACGACCCCAACTATGCACGTTGCCATGCCGCGCTGCAGGTGCTGCAAAACACCCGCGATGCCAAGGGCCGTGAATTCATCGTGCACAAGATGCCGATCCCGGGGCCGCTGTATGCCACCGCTGAAGAATGCGCAGGCGTCGACCAGGTGGCTGGCAGCCAGGAGCGCGACCCTTCGGTGCGCTTGGCGGGCTCGTACGTGAACTTCCTGATCGTCAACGGCGGCATCATTGCACCGAGTTTCGATGACCCGGCAGATGCCGAGGCCAAGGCCATTCTGGCGAAGATCTTCCCGGACCACGAAGTGGTGATGATCCCGGGCCGTGAATTGCTGCTGGGCGGGGGCAACATTCATTGCCTGACGCAGCAGCAGCCTGCGCCTCTGCACCGCTAGGGTTCTGCACCGCCCGACGCCCGGCGCGGTGGCTGGCATACGTTTTGTATTGTTTATCAAGCAGATAGCCCGGCTGGGTTGGGTTATCCGTTTGTAACAATACCTACGTAAGTTAGCTGCTCACGGGCCAGGAGTACGTGCAGACATGAATGCAGCAAGTGAGTCGGCTTTGCGCCCAATGGCAGTGGATCACTCAGCGCTGAAGGTGTTGGCGAGGTGGTTGAAACACCATGGAAGCATCAGGGTCAGGACGACCGACCCACGACGTCTACTTGCCGGGCGCTACCCCCAGGGGCTGATCAGCGATGCAGAGATGCAGGCGTTGATGGCGGTGTGGCACTGATCGTCAGCCTTTGAGGGCATGCGCCACCCCACCCCATATGCTCTGAATGCAGGGCTATGGGGTGGGGTTTTTCGCGGGTTAAACTGGGCAATTACAGCGGCCCCTTCAGAAACTGTAACTCCCTGTCACCACCAGGCTACGCGGGTCACCCACCTGAATCTGCGCAGCACTGGTTGCCGAACTGTAGTAGGTCTTGTCGGCAATGTTGCTCAACGCAGCGCGCACGTCCCAGTCATGGGTGCGATACCCCGCCAATGCATCCCAGCGGCCATACCCCGGCAATACCGTGGTGTTCTGGTTGTCTGCATCACGCTCGCCCACCAGCGTTAGGCCGGTTTCGGCGTACCAGCCCAGCTCCGGCTTCCAGGTGACGAACAGGCTGGCGTTGCGCTTGGCCACATCATTGATGCGGTTGCCTTCCAGGCCATTGTTGTCCTTGACCACGGTGGCGTCCTGCAGGCCGACACCCCCGCGCACGTACCAGTTGCCGATCACATTCCCCGTGGCAGTCAGCTCAATGCCCCGTGAACGCTGCAGGCCGCTGAGCAGGGTGATTTCCGGGTTGATCGGGTCGCGGGTGCGACGGTTGTACAGCTCCAGCTCATACACCGCCAGGGTGGTGGTCAGGCGCTGATCAAACCAGTCGCTTTTTACACCGATCTCTTTCTGCCGGGTCAGCTCCGGGCCGGTATCGTTGGTGTTGCCCGCCGCGCCTGGGGTAATGCCGATCAGCCCTCCACCCACAGGTGCAAACGTCTTGCTCCACGAGGCATAGAACGAGTGATCCCGCCACGGCGTGTACACCACGCCCAGGCGCGGGCTGGTGGTGCGGCTGTCCTGCTTCTCAGCCAGGTTGCGCACCTTGTTGGTGGTCTCCACTTCGAACTGGTCGAAGCGCACGCCGGCCAACACCTGCCATTGGTCATTTAGGCGAACCTGGTCCTGCAGGTACACCCCCCGGCTATCGACCACGGTGTGGTTGTTGCTCGACACCACCATGCGGCCGTTGTGCTGCCGGCTGCGATCCGGGTTGTTCAGGGACAGCGCCGGCACCGGCCTGCCGCCGGCAGACACCGCTGCGGCGGTGTACAGGGTGGGGTCGCGGCGCTGGTTGCCGAACTCCAGGCCCAGCAGCAATTTATGCTCCAGGCCCAGCGTGTCGAAGTCACCCTCGGCTTCCAGGTTGTTGAACAGGTTGCGGGTGTTCAGGTCCTGCTGCCAGCGCTGGCGGGTCACCGTTGCCGTGGTGGCGTTGTAGGCGGTGGGGTAGGTGTTGTCGAACTCGCTGTCCAGCTTGAACAGGCCCAGGGTGTGGCGCAGCTGCCAGGTTTCGTTCAGCTGGTAGTTGAGGCGCGAGCGCAGCGACTGGGCGCGGTCGTCAATGTAGTCACGTTGGGTATCGCCGTACGTGGTGCTGCGGTTCACATCGGCCGGGCGGCCGTTGACACCCGGGATGCCGCGGTCGGGGGTGCGGTTGAAGCGGCTGTATTCGTACTGCACCAGCCAGTTCAGGTCGGGGGTGACCTGCCAGCTTATCGAGGGCGCGAACAGCTGGCGGCTGCCATCGATGCCGTCTCGGAAGCTGTTGTTGTCCTGGTTACCCATGTTCAACCGCAGGCTCACGGTGTCGCTGGGGTCGGCGCTCAAGTCTGCATAGAGGCTGCGCAGGTCTTCGCTGCCGGCCTGCGCCTCGATGGTGGAGCGCCGGCCGGCCTCCGGTGCCTTGCTCACCCGGTTGACGATGCCGCCCTGGCTGCCGCGCCCGTACAGCACCGCCGCCGGCCCCTTCAGCACCTCGACCCGTTCGATATTGTGCAGGTCGCGGATGTACTGGCTGTCATCGCGAATGCCATCGAGGTAGAAGTCGTTGCTGGCCTCGAAACCGCGAATGCGCACGCTGTCGAAGCGCGTATCGGCGCCGCTGCTCACGTTGGGGATGCCTTCCAGTGCCTTGCCCAAGGTATTGCTGCCGTAATCCAGCACCTGCGCAGCCTTCACCGTATCGATCGCCTGGGGCACATAGCGCACGGGCGTAGCGGTACGGGTGGCCGTGCTCACCTCCTTCACACGGGGGTTGTCTTTTTCGCGCTCGCTGTCGGCGGTCACCGACAGCTCAGGCAGGGTGGTGGTCGCAGCGCTGGCAAAGCCTGCAGTGAACAGCAATGAGAGGGAAAGCGAGAGGGGAGACAGACGTTTGGGGGCAAGCATGGAGCGTATCCAGACCAGGCATTAATGGAGGTGCGAATGGTAATGCCTACCATTTGCTATTGCCTGGCTATTTGTAAAGAGTTCCCGTTACATATGTATCACTTTGTAACTAATCCATCCGTCTCACGGGCTCATAGAGAATTGTCCTAATGGTCAGGTTGGCTAATCCCCGCTTGAGATGGAATCACTGCCTATAGCCCAAACCCGTAGAAAAATGCCTCGTTCCAAACCTGCTTTTTGGTTATATCGACCTGCATTTCACGTTTTTTTGACATTCGCGCTCACCCACCGCTAGGATTCGGCCAACGCCTGCTGGCCAATCCCATTGGCCGTGCTGTTGCCTCAAGCCGCCGTGTACTTACCGGCATGGCTCCCAGGCTGGACCCGCATAGCGTCGAACCTACGAAGGGGCGTTGGTTCCTGGCGCCATATTGCAGAGCGTTCTTGATCTAGAAATAAGGAAAACAACATGTTGAATACCAGGATCAGCCTGGTCGCCCTGGCGATGATCGCCGCGACCCAGGCACAGGCCAATGACCAGGCCGCCAGCAAGGGCTTCATCGAGGACAGCCACGCCAACGTCCTTCTGCGCAACGCCTATATCAACCGCGACAAGAAGCACGGCACCGACGATCAGATCGAATGGGGCCAGGCTTTCATCGGTAACTTCTCCTCCGGCTTCACCCAAGGCACCGTGGGTGTCGGCGTGGACGCATTTGGCCTGTATGCCTTGCGCCTGGATGGCGGCAAAGGCCACAACGGTGGCGGTGGCGTGGACTTCTTCAAGCCACACGACACCACCAACGCCGATGGCAACGCCAGCTCGCCGCACAACCTGACCCGCGCCGGTGCCGCCGTTAAATTCCGCATCTCCAACACCGTGCTCAAGTACGGTGACCAGATGCCAGCCCTGCCCGTGCTGCAGTACGACGACGCGCGCCTGCTGCCAGAAAGCTTCACCGGCACCTTGATCACTTCCAAGGAAATCGAAGGCCTGGAGCTGAACGCCGGTCGCTTCACCCAGGAAGCCCGCAAGAGCGCCGAGCGCCGTGACGGCGGCGGCCTGAAGTCGATCAACGTGTTCGGCGGCAGCTACAAGTTCACCGACAACTTCACCGCGTCGCTGTACACCGCCGACAACGAAGACGTGATGAAGAAGCACTACCTGGGCCTGAACTACGTTCATGCCATCGCCAATGACCAGTCCCTGACCCTGGACTTCAACGGCTACAAGTCGAACATCGACAACAAGTACGTGCAGGCAGCCGGCCTTAACGGCGACTCCAACACCATCTGGAGCCTGGCCGCCACCTACGCCTATGGCGCCCACTCGTTCACCATCGCCCACCAGCGCAGCACTGGCAGCACCGGCTACAACTACGGCTGGTACCAGAACAAGGGCGGCGTGGGTGACGGTGGTTCCACCATCTTCCTGGCCAACTCCTACTGGTCGGACTTCAACGCCGAAGACGAGCGTTCGTGGCAGCTGGGCTACGGCCTGGACTTCAGCGCCTACGGCATCCCGGGCCTGACCTACAAGCTGGCCTACGTGGTGGGTGACAACATCAACACCCGCACCGTCGCCAACCCGCAAGGCTACGGCGAAGGCAAGGAGCGCGAGATCTTCAACCAGGTCCGTTACGTGGTGCAGGAAGGCCCGGCCAAGGACCTGTCGATCAAGCTGCGCAGCTCGTTCGTGCGTACCAACGACGCCGTGCGCCAGAACGGCTACAACGACGACGGCAACGAAGTGCGCGTGTTCGTCGAATACCCGATCAGCATCTTCTGATCCGCTGCTGAGCCGAAGGCTACCCCCCATGTCATTGGGGGTGCCTTGCGCAGCCAGGGTTGCCCGCCGTCAGGCCGGCAACCCGATACTCACCCGCAGCCCGCCCCCCTCGCGGTTTACCACCGTCAGCTCGCCCCCATGGCTGTTGGCGATGCGCTGGGCAATGCTCATGCCCAACCCATACCCGCCAGAGCCTTGGTTGCGCGAGCCTTCACCCCGCACGAACGGCTCGGTGATGGTTACCAGCAGTTCAGGCGCAATGCCAGGCCCCCGGTCATCCACCTGAATCACCACCCGTGATCCCACACGCTCCAGTGTGACGCTTACCCCATTGGCGTAACGCAGTGCATTCACCAGCAGGTTCTGCAGGCAACGCTGCAGCAGCAAGGCATCCACCTTCACACTGCCTACCTGGCCGTGCACCGGGAGAGGCTCCTCAACGGTGGCCAGCTCTGCGCACTGGCGTGCAACCAGCCGGTCGATGTCCACGTGTTGCAGGTTCAGCTGTTCACCCGCCCGCAGGTAGTCCAGTACCTGGCCGATCATGTCGTCCATCTGGGCGATGTTCTGCCGCAGCCGCTGGCGGTGTTCGTCGTCGGGCATGCGCTCCAGGCGCAGGCGCATGCGCGTCAGCGGAGTGCGCAGGTCGTGGGACACGGCGGCCAGAAAGTACGCCTTGTCGTTGACCATGGCGATCAGGCGCTGCTGCATGGCGTTGAAGGCCTGGGCCGCCTGGCGTACTTCTTCGGGCCCGTCCAGTGCCAGCGGTGGTTGCTCCAGGTTGCCACCCAACCCCCGCGCCGCATCGGCCAGGCGGCGCAGCGGGCGCAGGCACAGGCGTACGGCAATCAGGCACACCAGCAGCACGGCGACGATGCGCAGCGCATACACCCGCAGCAAATAGTCGCTGATCAGCAACCAGGCCGACTCGCCGCTCCAGCCCTGCAGTTCCTGGCCGTCGATGGTCAGCCAGTGCCCATCGGCCAGCGGCACTGCAAACTGGATATGCGCCTGGGCGGTACGCAGCCCGAACAGGCTGCGCCAGACGATGGGCCGCCCGAGTTCGTCGGTCAGTTGCACCTTCATCAGGCGCACGTTCGGCTCGCGCCCCAGCTCGTACTTCAGGGCCTGGTGCAGTAGCAGTTCCACGCGCTTGCGCCCGCGTCGTTCGTCCGCTTCCAGCGGCGGCAGCTGTTCTGCGCAGCGCAGTTGATAGTGGGCGGGTACCTTCACGGCACCGGCATGGCACTGCGCCTGGGCGATCAAGGGGGCGCTGCGGGCGGCAATCAGGCGCACCGGGGCTTCTAGCACCTGGGCGAAGCGCACGTCGAACCAGATGCTGCTGGACATCAACTGAATGGCCAGCGTGCCGCCCACCATGATCAGCAGCAGCTGGCCGAACAGCGTGCGCGGCCACAGCCGACGGGCCCAGCGCATCTCAGGCATCGGCCTGGGGGCTGGTAATGCTCAGCAGGTAGCCTTCGTTGCGGATGGTGAGTATCTGCGCAACGCCCCCCGGTGCATGGCGCAGGTGCTGGCGCAGGCGGCTGACGCACATGTCCACCGAGCGGTCGTCGGGCAGGTGATCGCGGCTGAAGGCACTGCGGGTGAGCTGGTCGCGCGACACCACACGGTTGTTGGCTTCCAGCAACTCACGCAGCACGCGGTAATCGGAGCGGGGCAGGGTGAGGGTTTCGCCATCGGGGCGGGTGAGCAGCCGTTTCACGTGCTCCAGGCGAAAGCCCGCAAAGGCATGGGCCTCCACCTGGGCAGGTTCCTGCACGGCGGTGTGCAGCCGGTGCGGCCTGCGCAGCACGGCCTTGATGCGGGCGATCAGTTCACGGGGTTCGAAGGGTTTGGCCAGGTAATCGTCGGCGCCCACCTCCAGGCCGATGATGCGGTCCAGCGCGCTGCCCTTGGCCGACAGCATGATCACTGCCAGCCCCGGGGTGGCTTGCAACTGGCGGCACAGGCTCAAGCCGTCTTCGCCGGGCAGCATCAGGTCCAGCACCACCAGTGCCACCTGATGGCGGGCCAGCTGTTCGCGCATCTGCTTGCCATCGGCGGCGGCCAGTACGGTGTAGCCAGCGTCCTTGAGGTAGTCGCAGAGAAGTTCGCGAATCTCGTCGTCATCGTCGACAACCAGCAGGGTTGTGCTCATGTGCAGGACACCTTTCAGGTGAGGGCCAGCGGCGCTCATTACGTTCAATTACAACCCCATACATGTCGGGTGTAGAGCCCGGAGGGCCGATCCCTAGAATCCTAACAAAAAATCATCTGCAAATACGAAGCCTTCCCAAATGAATCCCTTGAGCACACCGAAAACCTTCACCTCGTTCACCTGCGCCGGCACCCGCATTACCCCTGTCGCACTGCTGGTCGCCCTGGCCATCAGTGGCAGCGCCATGGCCGCCGACAGCGCCCCACTGGTGCTGGACGCCACCAACATCGAAGACAGCGCCATGCTGCCCGGCGATGAAGCGGGCCAGCTGGGTTACACCGTCGAGAGCACCCGCAGCTCCACCGGCCTGGACTTGACCCCGCGGCAGACCCCGCAATCGGTCACCACCATCACCCGCCAGCAAATGGATGACCGCGCCATCCACAGCATCGAGCAGGCACTGGAAACCACGCCCGGCGTTACCGCCAGCAAGCTTGAAGTGGGTGGCCGCACCGAATACCGCGCCCGTGGCTACGCCATCACCAACTGGAAAATCGACGGCCTGCAAACGCCCGGCGCCTCCGACTTCAGCGGCAGCGGCAACGCCCTGAACATGGACCTGTACGAGCGCATCGACATCGTGCGCGGCGCCAACGGCCTGCTGGGCGGCACCGGCGACCCCTCGGCCACGGTCAACCTGATCCGCAAGGCGCCCACCAAAACCTTTGGCGGCAGCGCCTACGCCACCTACGGCAGCTGGGACAAACGCCGCCTGGGCGCCGACCTGAACCTGCCGCTGTCGGAAGACGGCCGCTTGCGTTCACGCTTTGTGATGACTCAGCAGGACGCCAACTCGTTCCGCGACAACCAGTCCGAGCGCTCCCGCGCCGCCCTGGCCAATTTCGAGTTCGACCTGGACGACGCCACCACATTGGGTGCCGGCTACCAGTACGAGTACAACAAGGTGGTGGGTGGCGGCTGGGGCGCGAACATCCCTATCTGGTACCGCGACGGCAGCAAAACCGACCTGCCGCGCAGCAACAACCTGGTACCCAGCTGGAGCTTTGGCGAATACACCACCCGCACCGCGTTCGGCTCGCTGGCACACCGCTTCGACAACGACTGGGCGCTGGACCTGAAAGTTGCCCAGAGCACCACCGACGCCCTTAACCACCGCGGCCTGGGCAAGGTGAACTCTGCGGGGCGCGGCCGCTTTGGCGGCTACTGGGACCAGGACGGCAGCGGCGCAGTGCTCAACGGCCTGCACAGCTCCAGCGACACCACCCAGCAGTCTGCGCAGATCGACCTCTCTGGCCCGTTCCAGCTGTTTGGCCGCACCCACCAGGCCATGGTGGGCTACAACGACAGCCGCACCGTGGCCTGGTCGCCCGAGTACCGCTGCAACATGGTCGGCAACGGCCGAATCGGCGCCCCGGTGGTCGGCTGCCTGTTCCGCGCCAACAACGGCCTGCCGATCAGCGACTGGCGTAACGGCGTGAACGCCGACTACGACATGCTCGCCTCGCAAACCGGCCGCCACACCAAAACCACCACCCGCCTGCAGGGGCTGTACGCCGCCACCCGCCTGAGCATCACCGACCCCCTGTCGGTCATCGTCGGGGTGCGCACCACCGACTATTCGGCCATCACCCGCAGCGTCAACGGCGCCCGCACCAGCCAGGAAGAAAGCGGCATCGTCACCCCCTACCTGGGCGCGGTGTACGACCTGAACGAAAACTACTCGCTGTACGCCAGCTACACCGACGTCTTCACCCCGCAAACCCAGGAAACCAGCAGCGGAGCCAAGGTGGAGCCGATCCGTGGGCAAAGCTACGAGACGGGCATCAAGGGTGAGTGGTTCGACGGCCGCCTGAACGCCTCGGCGGCGTACTTCCGCAACAAGCAGGAAAACAAGGCAGTGCTTGATGGCGGCGTGTCCACGCCAACCGGCAACGACGCTTACAAGGCCGGCTCTGGCCAGGAAACCGACGGCATCGACCTTGAAATCGCCGGCGCGCTCACCCCGGACTGGAACGTGTATGCCGGCTACACCTACCTGCACTTCCGCCGCGTGGACAGCGACGGCCGCAGCGACCCGTCGCACCTGTTCAAGGCCTCCACCACCTACCACCTCAGCGGCCCACTCGACCGCCTGACCGTAGGTGCCGGCGTAACCGCGCAAACCAACATCCGCGCCATCTCCACCCCGGCCGGCCAGCCCGCCAACGGCGTAAGCACCGGCGCTACCGACGTTAACTGGTCGGGCTACGCCATCTGGAATGCCATGGCCAAGTACCAGGTTACCGATGACACCAGCGTCACGCTGAACGCGAACAACCTGTTCGACAAGCATTACTACACCCGCTACGGGTTCTACGCCGGTGCCATTTATGGCGACCCACGCAGCCTGTCACTGACCGTTAGCACCAACTTCTAACCCCGGCAGCCCGCTCCCATAGCCCCTGTGGGAGCGGGTTCACCCGCGAATGGGCTGCCCGGCAGCCTCATCTTCTTCCCCCTTCACCGCGTCCCAACTGTCCCAGTCCTCCCCGAACAGTTCCACCGGGTGCATGGTCCGGTCTGCGCCATTGCCGCAGGCGAGCGCCTTGGCCGGGCAGTACACATCACACCCCCAGCAGATACGCTCGGGGTGGCTTGGGTTCTTGGGAAATTTCTTGGCCATGGTGAGGGTCCTGGGTCCGGTTGGCAGACCTCAGCCTATGCCTGCCCATGGCCGACGCGTTGACCGGGGTCAAACTCAGGCTTTGGTGGCGTACCAGAGCGTCCACCTGTCTTGCTCTTCCATCGGCAAGGCATCACCCACTTGCGTGCTGATAAACCCGATCAGATCTGCCAGTTCCGCGTCGTTCAACTCGTGCAGAATGGAACGCCCGGTACGCTGCGCCAGGTCTTGTTGCAGGGCCTCGAGGTGGGTGTACGTTTTGCGTGTTTCCCAGAGTTGCATCGAACGGACATGGATAAAGCCCGCTCCCGTCAGGGCCCGCACTACCTCGTCGTGTCTCGGCCGGCGAGCCAGTTCGACTTCCAGTAAACGAGGGAAGCGTTCGAAGAAGTAGCCGCGAATATGCTCAGGTGAGCCGGCGAGTGTTACATCTTCAGGGGTACGGTCTTGAATCAATACGTGGCCGTTGTCTCGCAGAACCCTGAAGGCCTCGGCGAAGCAGGCGTCATAGGTGGGCAGGTGGTGAATGAGTGCCCGTTCGAAAACGATATCTACGCAGGCGTCTGGCAGGCCGGTGGCCGTCGCTTCGCCGGCCTGGAACGCGACTCCCTCCAGGCCTTCTGTATTACTGCGTGCTGCCTCCAGCATCTGTGCCGAGAAATCCACACCGGTGACGCGCTCGGCGCCTAGGCGGTGCCAGGCAACCGAATAGATCCCGCCCCCGCAGCCAATGTCGGCTACCCGCTTGTTTACCGGGTTGACGATAGCCTTTATAGCCGCAGCCCAGCCGCTATCGGCTTCACGGCTGGCGTAGGTGTTGCGGTTGTCTTCAGAATGAAAATCGATGGCCATATTTCCCCCAGATCCAACACCCGTAGGAGCGACCGAAGGTCGCGATGGGCTGCCCCGCAGCCCCAATAACCCCACACCCCTGCAACGCTAGATCACTTCGGTGAACATACAACCTGTATGGGTCAATCGATTGCTCGCTCAAACACCTCATAACCCTGCGGCCCGATTCCAGTAACCACGAACCCAGCTCTCGAATACATGAATCGTGCGGGGTTATCGGGCCTTACGCTCAGTCGCAGTCTTGCAAAGCGCAGTGATCTTGCGGTTGAGATGTAGGCATCTAACAGCGCAGAGCCCACACCGCTGCGCCTACGGGTTTCCAACACGTTAATGGTGCACAACTCTGCACAGTCACCGTCCGGCATCCACAGCGAATACCCCGCGAAATCTGTGCTTATGGTTGCGACAGTGAACTTGTCGAAATGAGTTACCCAACGGGTCAGATGACGGCTGAAATCTGCTCGCCAGGCTGCTTCGTGGGCGGGCTCCCAGGTGCGGATATAGTCTTGTTCGCCCAGGTAGATTGCTGGCAGGTCGGTAACTGATGCGCTTCTCAGATTGAGGTTCATGGGTGTCAGCCGGTGATTTGGTGAGCGGCCTTTATGGCAGTGTTGCTCAAGGGGGCTTGGTGTCCGCGTTGGTTGTGAGCTGTCCGATCATAGCTGGTGGAACACCATGGCATGGGAGCGGATACTGGATCTGGTGGCAATAGAAACATGGGTTACAGGGTCTAGCTACCGTGTACTTGCGAGATAACAATCTGCGGTAGGGCCCCAGCATCGTTCGAGGGCAAGACAAGGCTGATGCGGAAGCCGAGCTTGTCGAGCATATCCATCATGGCGTACAGCGTGAATTTCTCGATCTTGCCGTTTGCCAGCTCGGATACCCGGGACCGGGTCGCGTTGAGCAGGGCAGCAGCCTCGTGCTGCTTGAGGCCCATCTGCTTTATGCAGCCAGTGATGAAAATGGACAGGTCCATCTTCAAAGCCATCTTGCTGGCTGTGTCCTCATCGTAGGTGGTGTGGAGGGGCTCTCGTAGAATTGAAGGGCCATTGCTTCACCTCGGAAGGACTATCTGAGATTTACAATAAAACCGGACGCAGATCGCTTTGGGTTCAAGGCGTCTGGGACACGAACAAAAAAGGCCTACCTTTCGGTGAGCCTTTTTTGATCCTGGGTATGGTGCGGCACCAGGAGTCGAACTTGAAGAAAAATTCAGTGAAAACAGCAGTTTAAGCCTTTAGGTATTTTTTCTATCCCTATTGCTATCCTTAACGAATCACAGCGCGAAGTGTTAGTTTTCACCGTTTTCTGATGAAAAGTGATTGTCCGCGCTGCTAAGCGTGCTGAGTGCATGCTGGCACAATAATGATCTCAATAGTATCATTGTGCCGCTATTCAGTTGTAGTGCGGTCGGAAGCATGCTTATCCTCAATCAGAACGGCTGAGGGCTTGTATGGAGTCAGTGAACTCGACGTTGGGTGTGGGAAATGGAAGACTATGCTCGTGCTGTATTAACTTTAGATGATGCTCAGTTGGAGCTATTTGTTAGAGACTGGGTGTCTAACAAGTTGGGTGCTTATGTTGAGGTGTGCAGATTCTCAGGCGCGAAAGATCTCGGGCGAGATGTGGTAGGTTTTTTGACTGAAAGTAAGCATGAAGGTGATTGGGAAAACTATCAATGTAAGCAATATGCCAAGCGCCTGCCGACTGATACAGCAATTTGTGAACTTGGTAAGATTTTGTACTATTCTTGGAAGGGGGATTTCACGCCCCCGTCCAAGTATTTTTTTGTTGCACCAAAAGGCTTGAACAGAAATCTAGAAACGTTGATATTTAATCCGAGCAAGCTGAAATCAGCAGTTGTCGATGAGTGGGATAAATACTGCCGTTATAAAATTATTGAAAATGGCGACATTCCTCTTTCTGATGAGTTAAGGCGGGTGCTGGAACGCTTTAACTATTCAAGCGTAACGCGGATAGCTCTTGAAGATATGCTGTCTGATCCAGCAGCAAAGAAAGTGCTGTTCAAATACTTTGGTGCTGATCCGGGTATGTCGCCGAGAGGGATTGTGCCCCCGGCTATTTTAGATTCTGAATCGGAATACATAAGACAGCTTGTTGGTGTCTATGCAGAAAAAGAAAGTGTGATCATTAACAATCATGAAGAACTGGATGCATTCCCTCAGTACAAAAAAAATCTAACGCTTCAGCGAGAACGCTTTTTTGATGCTGATGCGTTCAAAAGATATTATCGAGACAATACCGATGCTGAAGTGATTGACGGCTTTGAGGAAGACATCTATCACGGTGTAGTGGATGTCTTTGAAATGGCCCATCCAAATGGCATGGATAAAGTTCAGTCTGTTATGACTCAGGCTGCTGCTATTCAAACTTCTGGAACCACTGCAAAATATGCGAGAGTGCCAGTAAAGCAAGGGATCTGTCACCACTTTGTGAATGATGGGAAGTTCAAATGGATAAGTTGAATGACTCTGGCACGCGCTCGTTGTTTAATGGGCCAATAGAGACTGGTGTTCGGACTGTTGTGATCCTGAATGCCTCCTATCCTTCCGCTTATGATATAAATGAGTTGGTTTGGCTTGACCACCTTATTGTCCACAGTGCTGATGTAGGAGGCCCACCAAGCTTGCATCCAAAACTTCCCCAGCGAAGTGGCGAGATACTCGTTCGTCGGGAATTAGTAAAAAATGGCTTAGGCTTGATGCAACAGTTCGGGCTTGTTTCGGTTGTGCCTTCAGCTAGTGGCTTCTGTTATCAAGCTACAGAAACTGCCTATCCGTTGGTTCAGTTGTTATCTTCAGAGTATTCGATGAGTCTCAAAAGTAGAGCTGAGTGGCTTGCCGAAATGATAGGTGGCATGTCTAGGCTCCAACTGCAAGATTTGATTACGTCTAAGATAGGCAATTGGACAGTAGAATTCCAGAATGATTTTTCGGATTTGAGTGATAATGGAATATAAAGGCATAAAAATTCGGACGCTTGAGTTCATAGGGCCTCAGGTTGAGCCAATCAAACTTGAGTTCGGTAGCGGCTTAAACCTGGTTTATGGTGCGTCTAACACAGGAAAATCATTTGCATTGAAGGCAATTGATTTCATGCTTGGTGGAGAAAATACCCTACCTGATCTCCCCGAACGGAAAGGGTTTGATACGGTATTGATGGGGTTCGATTTAATTGGTTCCGGCGTACATACAGTTCAGCGCTCACTTTCTGGTGGCGCTTACAAATTTTATGATGGCCTGTACGAGTTTGCACAGCTTCCACAGGAGAATAGAGTTCTCCAACCTAGTCAGAGATCTAAAAGTAAAGAAAGTCTCCCAGGGCTATTGTTAGATTATCTAGAGTTGTCCGGTAGGCAATTAGCTAAAAATCAATCTGGTGAAAAAGAAAATTTTAGTTTTAGGGAGTTGATCCCATATGTCCTCGTCGACGAGACAAGCATCCAAGCTGAACGGTCCCCTGTAGAGAGTGACCTAGGACCCGTAGCCAGGCCAAAAGAGCGTAGCGTTTTTAGATCCTTGTTAACCGGTTTGGATGACAAGTCTATTATTCCTGTCCTTGATTCGAAAAAATTCCAGGCATCCAAAGCTGTAAAAATTGAAGTTATTCAGAGCCTGCTTGGCGATGTCGAGTCGGAATTAGAGTCAGAGTACACAGATACATCGGACTTGTATGCGCAAAAGGAAAGGTTGGACGCTAGTTTAGAGAAAATCCGATTGCAGTTGCAGTCATATAGATCGCTATCATCAGATTTGATTTCTGAGAAAAGAGTTGTTTCTCAGGATTTATCCCAGTCACTAGAACGTGCAGAGGATATACGCCTACACCTTCAAAGATTCTATCAGTTGAATAGCATATATGATTCTGATATCGCGAGGCTTGCGTCTATAGAAGAGGCGAGTTTTTTGCTTTCACTAGAGGATGCTGATTGCTCTGTTTGTGGTGCTCCTGCTGAAGCGCAAAGTATAAAAAATCAGATGGATAAGGTAAGAGATGAGCAGTATTCGGCGTTGGTTGAGATTGAAAAAGTAAAGACACTTCAGTCTGAGTTAGAGGATACAATTGGTTCTTTGCGTGTTGAGCTATATAAGATTGAAGAGACAATTCCTACATTGGAGGAGCGGATTGTCGAAATAGAGAAAATCTTAGAGGCTCAAGTGCCAGAAAAGGATGAGCGTCAATTATCACTTGATGAGATTCTTCTCAAGAAAGATCACGTGCTAAGAGGAGTTTCTCTTCTGGATCGGAGGGAAAGTTATCTCAGAAAAATTAAAGAGTATGAAGAGTTAAAGGCCCCTAGTAAATCGGACCGACCCGATCTAACTGTGCCAGGAGACGTAATTCACGAATTTTGCAAGGTCGTTACCTATGTTTTAAATGAGTGGGGCTTCCCTGGGGAGAAAGTAGTCTCTTTTGATAAGGATAAGTACGAGGTTGTAATTGACGGAAAATTGCGCATCGATAATGGTAAAGGGGTTCGGGCAATAACTCATGCGGCATTTAAGGTTGCATTGCTGATTTATTGCCGACAGCAGAATCTTCCACATCCAGGATTTATCATCCTTGACTCACCGTTATTAACATATCGAGATCCCCTAAAGAATCCTCGGCAAGGTGCACTTACCGAAGATGAAATTAAGCTGGCGAAGACATCTGTTAAGGTGAATTTTTTCGATCATCTGTCAAAAATTAGTAATCTAGGTCAATTCATAGTCCTGGAGAATATTGATCCTCCTGCGGGTATACAGGATATTGCGCATGTTGAGGTGTTTTATGGAAGTTCCGGGGGTGGTCGTTACGGGCTATTTCCGATGATCCCTTCTATAGAAACTCAATAAAAGAAGGCTGATTTGTGATGTTCGCTGTTGCTGTATATTAATTGGTTCTTGGCCGCAACTTCGAATTTCATGTAAAAAATCAGAGTGGAAGTCTTTGCTGTTAGGGGGATAGTTTCAGGCCGCGATAATCACGACCTGAAACTATTAAATCAGACTATAGCTTAGATTTATTGGGTCTATCTGCTTTTCTTGGTCTTGGCAAGCGACTTCTTAATTCGGTATTTTTTTTCTTTTATGAAAATGTCACTTTCCTTCAAGACTTCACTAAGGAAATTTTCAACATCGGAGTAGTAGGCTCTTAATGATGGCAACATTACATCTCTACCAAATTCTTCAAAGGACTTGTTTCCATGCGCAAGGGCGTTACGCCCATTTTTTACGGCTAGTAGTTTCGAGCCATAGGATTCGGAAATCGTAATTCCGTATTTGCTCATGACCTTTCGTATGATTTTTGCATCTAAGTTTCCACTATAAAGCTGATAGCTCTCAGTCATCTCTTCATAGTCTACAGAGAAGTAGCCCTTTCCTCTTAAAAGGTCTACTGTATGATGCAGTACATCTAGCGAGTCGTGAATGCTTGCTCTTTTTTCCTTGTGCTTGTAGAAATAAACTAAGGCAAGGTCTTTTAGGTTTTTGTTTAGGTTGTTGTAGTTTACTTTGCTTGTGTTTATTTCGTCGTGCAATCTGGTTAGCGTCTGAGTGATAGTCGCTTCAACGATGTTGTATAGTGATAGTATAACGGTTGCCCTCAAGGCGGGAGTATTGATTCTCCTAGGGCTTGTTATGTGGCCATCTTCTATGGATGAAATAAGATTCAATAGGTCTGTCGTTTCCGACAGCCTTAGGTTCATGTCTTGCTTTATCGAGTACATATGTCAAGCCTCGATAAGCATGTCGCGGATATAATTTACACGGTCTGTAAGTTTCTGCTTTCTGTGCAGTTGATTTGGTACATGGGTGTTCTTTTTGAATTCATCATTCTGTAGCATTGTTTCAATTTGGCGGGATGTTAAACCATGATTGATTTTATTGCTTTGAAGAGCTTTCAGCGTCCCAATAGATATGGCTTCAAATACGGAGCGCTTAGTCTGTGGATTCGATTTATGCCTGTACCCAAAAGGGAACATTTCCTTGACAACTTTGTTGACGCTATCAATTTTATCTGTGTACGATTGTATTTCTGATTTTGCGTCTTCTGGACTAAGTCTAGACAACTCAATATTTTTTCTTTCGATATATTTGTCTAGGAAGTCAGAAAGACTGCCCGGTACACCTTGTATATAAGCATCGTTTTCTGATAGTGCAAAGAAACGTAAAAGTAACTCTTGTCGCTCTTGCCTATTTTCCAGCCATTTATCAATTAGGAGTAGTTCTCGGAATAGCGTACTATTCTCAACATACTCATAAATGAAGGATGTGAACGGACCGGTATATATGCCTTTGCGTTTCTCCATTGGTTTGAGAAGGTCACTTCCACGGTTTATGCGCTCAAACATATCTTTTTTTACATCGTCTGTGGTTTCTTCAGACAATATGATTAACCTAAGGGCGGTATCGAGAAACTTCCCCTGTCGCCCCTTCTCTAATTGTTGGAATGTGAGCCCATTAGCTTGGCTGAGTGACTCAAGACCGGAGAGTACAAGCTTGTTTTCAGTGAAATAATGAATCGCTCTAATGCGTTGTGAGCCGTCTACGATTTCCCACGCACCGTCACGATTTTCAGCGACAAATATAAATGGGATAGGTAAGCCCAATAGGATTGATTCAATTAGCTTTGAGGAACGTCTTTCATCCCAAGTAAAGTCACGTTGATAATCCGGAATGAAAAGAACATTTCTTTTAATGTCGACGGCACCTCGTTCATCTTCATCTGCACTAGAATACTCTATGCCATCTCTGTACTTATCTGATATGTACTCAACAGTGAGATCGCGCATGTCATATCTGACTTCGCGTCTCTTAGCATAAATCTGTTCTTCAAGTTTAATTATGTCTGACATTTTAAAATTCCTTTTTCAATTTTTATAAATGGTGCTGTCAAAAAACCAACGCGAGAATCTTGCAGGCTGGCATTGCCCAATACATTACTTCATTCGTCGCCCTAGCGCTACAATGAAAGCATGGCAAATGTTTTTTGGTTTTTAGTGACGCTAGCCCACTGTATGAATACCGCTTATCATTGTCAAAGTCGGTTCGCCACTGCGAATCAGAACATCCATGGCCGTTCTAGGCGGGCAGCAAGTAACTGTGCAGTCAAACGGTAGTAGTATCGTGTCGCATCACTGCGCTCGCTTAAATGGTGGTCAAGGAACCAAACTACATGCTTTCTCTGCCAAGCCCAAGGACTACATCGCTGCCAGCGTCTTGTGATTTCAACTTGAATAGTTTTCGCTTGGCGCAAATGACGTTGCCGTGTCGCGTGTGACCCGGTCAGCACGCCAGCTAGGAACATCTCCATATCGAATGGCTTACACACGCTGGCCCCCAATGTAGGCAGCGACCACGTCGATCCGGCCATGCCCCAGCTCATAGCTGATTTGCCTCCGGGCCTCATGATCGAGGTTCCTATCTATCTGACAACATTGGCCGCGGTTGATTGGTGCGGGGTGTTGGGTGATTTGCTCATAGCGTTCACATGCATACGCCGCTCGTAGCTCATGGAAGCCTTTGAGCTTGTGTGCATGCAGCACGTCCCGTGCTGGGCGGATGCTTTCCTGCAGAACATTCAGATAGCTTTCGTCTGGCGCAATCAGGTTGCGGCTACTCGCAGGCGACACCTGCTGTGCAAACCCAAGTGCGTCTTGAACATGGTGGTCCACCGCAATCCATCGTGGCGCCGAGGCGCCGGCGCGGCCGCCTTTGGTGCCTTCCTGAATATTGATCCTGCCTAGGTCGTTAGCCTCACGGCTTAGTCGTGGCAGATCAGCCAAGATGGCCTCACGCAAGCGCATGCCGGTGGTTCGTGCCAATAGAACGATCGCTGCGGCTCGCAGCTGATCACGACTACAAAGTGCGTCGACGATCTGCTTAATCTGTTCGCGGTCTTGGCCCTGCGGAACCGAGTGACGAACCCCGGTGCGCTGCATAGCCAACGCCTTGCTCGGACTTGGCAGTTTCACATGCTGATCACCGCGAAGCGCAGCCATGGTCCTGTTAACACTGGATAGGCGGTTTTGTGCGGTGCTGATGGCAAGGTCACCGCGCTCAACCGCACCGCGCAGATAAGCCGCATAGGCGGCCAACACCTTTCGATCGATTTGTCGCGCGTCATTGATACCGGGCCCATGTTCGGAGCGGCACCACTTCACGAATGCCTGCCATCGATCACAGTGCGCCTTGACCGTGCCGTAGTGGCCTCCGCCGAACATGTCTTTCAGCGCTTGTGGCCCTGCGTAGCTCAGTTGCCTGCCATACCCAAAATTGCGGCCATCCCGCCTACCTACCAATGCCATGTCGGTCACCTCATCTTCCGATTTCCAATCCTCGCCCCACGTCATCCCGCCAAGAATGTTGAGTGTTATCAGGGATCAAGGCCCCTGCGACCTGTGGGGAATGTCCACTACGCGGGACTGGCGGCTCCTTACATCCGGGAGCAAGGGCATCTCATGATCTGGCCTCCTGAACACCGTTGCCGGTGGGCGGGTGGAGGCAGTGCTGGCTGACTAAACCAGCGCCTGAAGATCCTGAGCCGGGTGAACGCAGCAGTGCGATGACCGGGGCATGCCTGACTGTCAGTCAGGTGCAGTCCATTCCTTGGTCTCCGGCACCATCATCTACAGCGCTGTTGCTGGTGACATCGGCGTTTGTCACGCCGATTGTCACGAGGGGGAATGCCGCAAAGCCTTGTGCGATCAGGGCTGCAGCAGTGGTAGAAGTGCCCGTCTCTTTCCAGAAGAAAGAGACGAGCACAGGTTGGCGCAATAGTCGGCCAAGCGGATAGGTTGCTGCAGGGCAGCGAGGTACGGTGTATCTGGCACACGAACGCCATATGTGTAAGAGCATCCATCACCTGGGTAGTGACCGGGCGAGCTGCCGGATGCGAATCGCCCTTGGGGAGAACCACCGCCAGAGCGGCGTGACCTTTAAGGTTCGGGTCACCTGGGTTGCTGTCATCGACAGCTCTTGCGACTTCCGGTCTACGCCTGTGGACAATATTCGTCAAGCAAAGCCATTTCAGGGATTTAGCGCCTGTGGATAAAACTATCCCCTGGTGGACATCTGTGGTTTTCCACAGACGTACGCTGTGCCAGCAGTTTTTTCTTAGGTATGGTCCTTTCAAACGGGGCGGCTTTGCAGCCCCGTTTGAAAGGACCCGCGTGGAGGAGCTTCATGCGGTGCTGTGGGTAACTTCACAGCGAGTTTGAGGTGGTGGTGCGGCGGGTTACTCGGTCCTCTTGGCACTGCGAAGGCGCGTGACGTTCTCGCCCGTCTGCTTGGCAAACTCATGCGGCGTCACATGGTCCTCGCGGTTCGCCTCCAGAAACCGGCTCCATCAGGTCATGATCATCCGCCGCTCTTCGAGGAACTCGGCCTTGTGGGTATAAGCGGCGCGCACGTTGTTGCGTTCCTTGTGGCTCATCTGCCGTTCGATAGCCGTCTCCGACCATAGGCCAGACTCGACCAGCGCACTGCACGCCATGGTGCGGAACCCGTGGCCGCAGATATCCACCTTGGTGTCGTAGCCCATCGTCCTGAGCGCGGCGTTCACCGTGTTCTCGGACATCGGCTTCCACGGTTTGGCATCCCCCGCGAACACCAGCTCGAACTTGCCGGTGATCGCGTGGATCTGCTCAAGCAAGGCCACTGCCTGCGGCGATAAGGGTACAACGTGGATGTCCCCGGCCATCTTCGTACCCCTTGTGGAAAAGGGCACTCCGTCCAGCGCAGGGCGGGTGTCGGGGATCTCCCAGATGCCGTGCTTGAGGTCGAACTCGTTCCAACGGGCGAAGCGCAGTTCACTGGAGCGTACGAATACATGCAGCGACAGCATCACCGTGAGGCGCGTGAGCGGACGACCTCAGTAGTCCTCAATGCATGCCAGTAGCTCCGGCAGCCGCGATAAGGGTAGTGCGGGTCTGTGAGTTACCCGTGGTGTCTTGATCGAGCCATCGAGGTCGTGAGCTGGGTTCGCGGTAATCAGTCGCAGCCGTTTGGCTTCACGCATGATGCTTTGCAGGTAGTTCTTGATCCTGAGCGCCACGTCGATGGTGCCGCGCTTCGTCACGGCTTCCAGTGGCTGCATGAGGTCGTGGGTGTCCAACTCAACGATTGCTCTGGCACCGATCAAAGGGAATACGTGAGTCTTCAAACGGCTGAGCACTGTCTTGGCGTGGCCGGGCGCCCACTTGGGCACCATGCTCGCGTGCCAGTCGAGCGCAACGCTTTCAAAGGTGCGGCCGTTGATCACGGCCTGGGTCTTGTTTTGTTGCTTGTACTGAATGGGGTCTATGCCGTTGGCGAGCTGCTGCTTGATCTCAAAGCGCTTGCGGCGTGCGTCGCCTAGCCCGACCACCGGATAACTGCCGAGAGCGGTCAGGCCTTCGCGGCCATCCGGTTTCACGTACCTGAGCCGCCAGCCTTTGCGGCCGTTGGGTTGCACAAGCAGGTAAAGACCGTCGCCGTCGAAGAGCTTGTACTCGCGCTCTCTGGGCTTTGCCGTGCGACAGGCGGTGTCTGTAAGCGGGGCAGTGGTGCGGGCCATAAGGGTAGTCTCCGATATCGAAACGGACCTCTATCCTTAAAACTACCCTTATTAGCGCTGGCTACCCTCGGAATCCGACGGAACGCCAAAACGAAAAAACCCGCCAGAAGGCGGGTTTTTCGGGGGTTCCAGAGATTTTGAAAGCTTTCTGTGGAACCTTGAATGGTGCCGGCACCAGGAATCGAACCCGGGACCTACTGATTACAAGACACTTGCACACAACAATTAAATCAATGACTTACGTGCTTTTCTTGTTACGTGTAGATCACTGTAAAGCCTGCGTTTTCGGGGGGCAGTGATGGCTTGTTACGCGTGAGGTTTGGCCTCGCACGCAGAAGAAGGCACCCATGCATGGTGCTCAATCGGCTTGGACTTGGCACGCATTTCTGGCTCTCCAGGCGACTTTTCGCACCCTTTTTGGATAAGCTATCAATGGGCAGTTGACTATTATCGAGAGGGATGTCTTGGACTACATATATCTGTTTCTTCATCTGATTTTGCCAATAGCTTTGCCAATATTTTTTATGCTCCTTTCCGCTAATGGTGATTTTCAGGAAAGAATTAATAAATTATTTGTTTTGAAATCCAATGAGAGCTTGATAAGGCAAAATCTCTTCTGGCTCAGTTTAATCGTGCCTGTTGGGCTGTTTGTGTCCTTTGGTGCGGTTTGCTGGAAAGGATATCGGCTGGACCTAAGCCAAGAAGGCGTCTCGCTGTTTCTTAGCATAAGCACATTTCCACTTGCACTTCTCTCCGCAGCGATTCCTTTAGGAGTGGTTGTTGCAAGCTTTCATTCAACCCAGCAAACGGCTGAGCAAATTAGACAAGCCAGCATAAAGAATAATCTTGAAGCATACTATCTTCACCGGACTGAATTTTTTAAACACTTCGAGCGACATGAAACCGTTAACTATTTAGGCGCGCTGGAAGGGAAATTTGTTCCGCACCCTCTGCTATATAACAACTGCTCTCCAGGCGCACCGGAAGAAGGCGTTCCAAAGCGTAGCGAAGGGTATTTTCACCAGATTGATGCTGCCTTCAGCTCGGCAGCGACTTTCATGCATATAGTATTTACTCATCAATATTCAGAGAAGGTGTTTAACATTTATTTGTGTAACGCTTGCGTGTCGATGCATGCTGTATCTAATCTGCTTGGCCTGCCGGAAATTTATCGAGATATGGCAGCAAATAGCTTGTTGGTAGAACCGCCAGCTCAACCTGGCAAGGAAGTTGAGAAATATTTGACTGTTGGGGTCAAGGCCTCAGACATTGTTGCTGCTTTTAGATATGCAAGAGACTTTTATGTGAACTTGGCGGCATTTTATGGGTACGAACATCCTGATCTTCCTGAGGATGTCAAGTATCTGGGGACAGGTGGGAAAGTTTTCAGCCTGCCCGGGTGGGCGAACGTTGCTAAGTTTAAGGAAGATTTGTTTGAGAATTATGTCAAGCGATATGGTTTTAAAGTGACTAAGCCCTCTGAGATAGTTCCGTATGAAACTGATGATGCTGAGGGGATGGCCTAGCTGGAGTGGAATTTAGCACTGCAATCGAAGACGTTGGTGGGGAGAGTGTTAGGACTTCGAAGTGCAGCGCAAACATCAAACTTAGGCCGAGAATATCAGTTAGCGGGAGCTGGCGGCTTGGCGGAATCAGACGGGTCGACCAGAGGCAGGCTAAGGTCGTAGATATCTAGCATGGCTTGGTCACGATGGCCGCTGGCCTCCTGCTTGTCTGCTCGCGTACCTGGCGTGTCGGTGATGCCGCGGCGCTTGAGGTCGTGCAGGCCATAGCGCTCCTCCTCGAGGAGCACTCCGGCTTCTACGGCCTTCGTCATGAACCGCTGCCAAGCGGTGTCCAAACCTGACTTGCTCAAGGCCATGCCCTGGCTACCGACGATGAGCGGGCGCCGTTCCGGGCGCAGGGGAGTAGGAAACTTGCGAGCAGTCCAGATCTTAAGCCGGTAGGTCTTGGCCTCATCCCACACGGCGCGCAGGCGGGGTGTCCAGCGCACAATGTTGTCCCT
This sequence comes from Pseudomonas sp. S36, assembly GCF_016647875.1. NCBI lineage: Bacteria > Pseudomonadati > Pseudomonadota > Gammaproteobacteria > Pseudomonadales > Pseudomonadaceae > Pseudomonas > Pseudomonas sp. S36. Next base: position 28,352 of record NZ_JACVVG010000026.1, read on the forward strand.
GCTGCCCTTCCGGCGGTTTGTCTGAACACCCTCCTCGAGCTCGTTGGCGTCGGTCAGGGTCACGACCTCAATGCCGCGCAGCCTGCAAAGGTAAGCCAGTTCCATCGCGATGCTTAAATAGACTGGGCAGCTGCTGGGCTCGTTGCGATGAAGGCGGCCGAGCGCCTTGGCCCGATCGATCATTTCTTCCATCACCTTGACAGACGGCAGGCGGCGCTTACGGCGTTCCTTCGGCGCCTCAATGCCTTGGGCGGGGTTGCTGTCCAGATAGCCGCGATTGCGCCCCCACATCATGACGCGGCGGAGGTATCGCAGAACATGAGCAGCTTTCGACGGGGTGCCCTCGCCTGAGATCTTGTCGACCAGGCGCTGCACAAGGGCGGGAGAGAATCGTCGGACTGCCAGATCACCGAGAGACTTGCCCATCCTGGTCGGCTGGCTCACCAGAACGTCCCGGCAGTAGACATAGTCGGCTTTGGTACGAGGGGTCAGATCATCTTTGAATTGTGGGCTTAAGTGGAACTGATCGCACAGGTAGCGCAGGGTTTCCCGGTCAGCGTTGCTGACCTCGTCCATGATGCGATGCAGCTCGACCATGGTGGCGTCCGCCGGCGCAACGTTGCGCCGGCACTGTTTGCCATGTTCGTCGCGGTGGGAGGTGTACCAGACGCCGGAGCCACGGTGGTCAAAGTAAATAGCCGCGGGGAGCGCGGCTTGGTCGATGTGACTTGGGATGTGCGGATTGTGCTTCCGCTTGCGGGCCTTCTTCATAAGATGTTGGCGTCGTATCGCTCCGGTTGGCCAGGGCCAACGCCGCCGGCACGGTTGATAAGGTCAATGGTAGTCCAGGGCCCGCACTTGCCGCGGAACATGCGAATGCCCTGCTGGACCAGGGTGCGCTCGACATCCGATCGCCGCTGGTAGCCTGTGATGCGCTGGAGGTCCTCAAAGCTGAGAACGTCGCTGATTCCATTCCCCATACTATGTCTCGCAAAAGCGCCCGCCGGCATTGTGATCGAATGTCGGCGGGGTGGTTATTAGAAGTTGTGAGCAGAGTTTCTAGAGCTGTTACGTCATGTATTTGGCCGGCACTTGAAGGCGAGCCATATGTAGTGGCGACCTTTGGCGGTGACCTTTATCTTGTCGGCTTGCCTGTTCCAACTGATCAGACGCAGGGCCTCAAGAATGCAGGTGATGGTATGGCCCTGGTGCCAGCCGGCCAGCGCTTTGATGCAACCTTGTGCCAGCAGGCCTCTGTAGTCGTTGTGGCCGAAGTTCGTGCCATTGAAGCAGGCCTGCATCTCCTCGTCGGTCACAAGGTCGGTGACGACGTTGATGTTCGGGTCGCGGCGGTAGCAGGTATGTGTCATGGCTTTTGCCCCAGTGCAGCGCGGGCTTTCCAGGCCTGCCACTCAGGATTTACGCCCCAGTCTTCGTAGTTCCCATCAGCTCTTTGCTTGAGCTGGTGAACGAGCCATCCTTTTTTAATCGCGTAGGCCTCGAACTCCGCACGCTCATCGATCTCAATCTCGCCAGAATCGGCGTTGATGTAGAGCGGACCAAGCTTTGTGACTTCTTCCAGGCAGGCTTTCCAGCCATCGGAGTAGCCTTGGTCCCAGTCGTGAGAGCTGCTCAGCTTGGCCTCGCAGGCCGGAAGAGTCACCGGCCTTTTCTGCAAGTGATGGGCTGGTGGTTTCGGCGCAGCTGCCGTCATCGCTTCGTAAATCACCCAAAGATTATTGCTGCCGGTACGCTTCAAGTACTCGCGTGCTGCATCTGCGCCGGCCTGTTCCATGTCCTGGTTGGCTTTGGTCGGAAGAACCTTCCACTGGACTCTGTCGTTGCAGAAGTACTCGTCGATATAGGCGCGGCCGTGGTTGCCCTGAGCTGAAACTTTGTTGGTCATCTTGTTTATCCCTCAGCTGCTGAGCTGTGCAGTGAATTGAACGTGCGCATCGGTGCTGCAGCGGTTAGCCGCGAACAGATCTGGCTGTGCCATTTGTGCCCCGAGCTTGTTGGCCAAAGCGCGTGCAGCCGCATCGGCGCTGATGGTGCTGCTGGCAGTGGCCTTTTCGCCGCGCGCCCGGGCGGTGTATGTGCCGGCGCTGAGCCGAACGCTGATGACCAGGTCGCGGGTTGCTGGTTGGTTAGCGTGCATGTCGGCGCCCCTGCTGTGCTCTCTTGGCTTCGACGTTGCCCATGTAGGTTTCCCATTCAACAGATTTCCGCTGCTGGCGGATCTGGCTGCAGCGCTGGTGCTTCCTCGTGGAGCGGGCCTTGTTGCAGATGTCGCAGTGGTTGGGCAGGTCCAGCGAGTGGCTGGCAAGGCGTGGTCGAGTCTGTTGGCTCACGCATTCACCTCCGAAACGGCGACATCTTCGAAGCAGGGGAGATCAACCTCTGCACCCACAACCCGGATTCCGCACCACCCAAAGCTGTCACCCTCGGCGCGGCCACCCCAGCCCTCGCTGTCATGGAGCATCTGGCTGGTCTTCTCGCAGTACCAGCGGTCGGCATCACCAAAGTCGGCGCCACGGTCCTCAAGGATCTCGCACATCACCTCAAGCCCAGCCAGCCGAATCACTGTTCGGACAACATCGCCGTCTTCCTCGTCCAGCCTGTCCTCGGCGCTGGTCCAGAAACTGTTGATCTGCTGGGCCCGTTCGACGGTCAGACGGTCGAGGTCGACCTCGAGCACGACCTCGAAATCCTTCCAGGTGTCCTTAACCTTGAAGCGCTTGATGTTTGTTGAAGTGGTCATTCGGCATCCCCCTGAGTAGGGGCGCAGGCCGGCTCAAATGCCAGAAGCAGCCCGGCCATGTAATCAATGGCTTGCATGGCGTTATCGTCTTCCTCGCCGAACACCTCGCGGGCCATCGCTTCGGCGCGGGTAACAGCCGATTGCCAGTCTGCTGGTGGCTCCTCCGCGATAACGTCGGCGTCCCAGCCGGTGGCTCGGCGCCGGCGCATCAGGTTGAGGGCATCTGCAGCGCCTTTCGCCAGCCCGTGATAGCTGCCGTCTGCCAGGTCGCCTACGAAGTCCTCCAGAGCATCCATGGCTGCAAGCCCGTGGCCTTGGCTCCAAGCGACAACCTCGCCGCCATCCACTTCCTGCGGGACCGTTTTGCCTGAGGCACCACGGATTACCAGGGTGTCGTAGCGCATTGTGTTAGCCTTCTTTGTGCCGAATTCGGGGGTTTCTACTTGCATGTGGTTCTCCTTGGGTTTGGCTGGTGCCCGGGAGCTGCAACTCCTTGGCACCACTTCGTTTTCAAATCAGTTCCGGCGGGCCAGGTGTACGACCAGATCGTCGAACTGGGCGTCGTCCTCTACTGCCGACTGCCATGCCAGCACGTTGTGGATCTGGGCCCTGGTGCAGTCATCGACCAGGATCTCGCGCTGGCCACCGTTCACCCGGACTTCCAGGATCGTGAGCAAGCCGTCCTCGGCGTATGCGCCGGCGTTGATGACGGGGTAGTTGTGGCCGGCCTGCACCAGACGGTCTTGCTCCTGCTGCAGCTGGCTGCGGCCGCAGGCGCTGGCGTTTCCGATCAGCACGCGAATTTGCATAACGACTCCTTGCTCAGGCCTGGAACATCCAGCACTTGACGATGGGTTGTTTGGAAATGGTGTAGTTGCCGGTCTTGGCCTGGTGGGCGCGTACCGCGCTATCGACGGCCTTGTTGACCTCGATGAGCTTGTGGGAGCGGGAATCCTTGAGCCGATCGCGCAGCTCGTTGATGTCGGCCAACTTCTGCCGGTGCTCGGCCGCACACTTGACGAAGTCGTTGAGGTTGATGGCGATGAGGTGGTCTTTTTTGCTGTGATTGACCACTGGGCCGTCAGCGTCCAGGCCTTGCAGGTACTCGTACACCTCCCAGAATTCGGCCACGACAGGGTGATCAGAGCTGATCGAGGCCTGGCGCTCGATTGCCATCCGTACCAGCTGGGCGCGGGTGTGGCTCACCTGGTCATCGTTGAGGGGAAGCACCAGGCGCAGGCAGTCGAGCAGGGCCAGCATTTGCGCGTGGTTGTAGATGATCCGCTCTACGCGGATGTAACCGCTGAGCTTGTTGCCGCAGTGGCTACAGTGGTTTTCCTCGCCCTGGAACTGAGTGCCGCAGGCGAAGCAGTGCGAATGCAGTGCACGCAGCTTGGCCTCATAGACCGGCAGGCGATCTGCGAACAGCTCCAGGACCTCAGCCTCTTTCCGTACTGCCCGCAGCAGGAAGTTGCTGAGCAGCGCGCCGTCCAGTCCATTCAGCCGATCGGCTGCGGCACGGCTTTCAACCGTCACCTGGGGGCGAACGAAGTGCAGCTTGACGATACGGGTCATGATCGCCTCGGAAGCTACAACTGGGGCGTTCTGGCTGATCGCGATGGTGCCGCGGAAGGGCGGCTCATAGGTTTCGTTGCCGGCAGTCTTGACGCCCTTGGTCGCCAGCGTGCCGCCGCCGAAGTAGTCCTTCAGCTCGTCCCACTCGAAGGTCTTCGCGTGGCTCTTGTCATCGCCGCTGCGATCGGATTCGAGCAGAACTACCGGCATGCCGGATACCTGCCCCATCAGGCGGCTGCGGCCTGCCTTGGTCGACTTGGCAGGGTCGAAACCCTCGTAGCCTTCGCGGCCGAACAGCTTCCACAGCAGGGTGAGCAAGGTGGTCTTGCCGGCGCCGGCCTCGCCGGTGGCCTCCAGGAAGGGGAAGGACTGATACCGGTGGCGGATCTGCTCGGCGAACAGGGACCCGAACCAGAAATTGAGAGCTACGATGCCCTGTGCGCCGAAACAGGTCCACAGCAGGTCCAGCCATTCCGGGCTATAGCGCTTGTCGTCCCGCTGCAGCGCCATCTTCACGCCCTTCTGCAAGCTCTTGAGCTTGAGCTTGCCCATCTCGAAGAATTCCTCTTCGTTCACGCCCACGATCTGGCCATCGCGGACGGCTACTTCGTTGAACACGTAGCAGCTGTATTCCCGGCTGTAGCCGATGTAGTCGATGGTCTGGACGGTTTTAATGCCGAAAAGCTGGTCTTTCATGATCTTGTCCAATTGCTGTCCACTACCGGTGAACACGGCTCCGGCACCCATGCCGAGAAGTCTTTTCTTGAATTCGCTCGCGGTGGCCACCTGGCTGCCGGTGAAGGTGTTCTTCACGGCCGCGCCGTCGTGGGGGAAGTCGACGCGGAAGAAGTACCAGGACTCGTCGGTGATCTCGTTCCGCTGGTAGTACAGGGCCTTCGGGTAGCAGTTCGCGATCTCGACCACGCAGCCAGACATGCGCAGAGCCTTGGCCCGGCGAGCTTTGTCGTTGAGTTGCTGGTCTTCCTGGCTCTCGCTGGAGTCCAGTGCCTGCATGGCGCTGTTGAACTTGGAAATGTCGAGACGCCACCAGTAGAGGCGGGAGTCGAAGCCGAAGTGGAATTCCTCGCGCTCACGCCACTGGTACAGCAGCAACGCCTTTTCCACCGCGCTCTCAGCGATCAGCAGAGCGCCGTGGTGCTTGGCTTCGTCCAGGTCGTGCTTGATTCGGTCGGCCCGTGCTTCGTCGTCGTCCAGGAACGCCCAGCGCTGGTGCAGATCGTTCCAGTCGACCTTGCGGGCGTCTGGTTGAGGGATCTGGGCCGCTTCGCAGGTGAACCCCAGCGCCCTTGCCTGCTTGACCCAAGTCTTCGTGTACTTGTGTGCACCTGGTTCGTTGTCGAGCGCCCAAACCAGCTTTGGGGTTTTGCCCTCGCAAGTAGCGATGAGGGCCTTGAGCGACTCTTCGGGGTATGCGTTCGAAGACAGAGCGGCCACGGCGGCAATGCCGTTGTGCAGCAAAGCGATGGCGTCGAAGATGCCCTCGACGATCCACAGCTCTTTCACCTCCTGCAGGTCGATGCAGGGCGGGCACCACCAGTGGCCTTTGTAGCTTTTACCTGGCTGAAAGCGCGCCTTCTTCTTTCCGAACCGCGCCGGCTGGTCGATCAGTCGCTCCCAGTAGCCGCCGTGTGTGAGCGGAAAGCGCACGGTGGCCGAGCCAATTTCTAGGTCACGGTCGTAATAGTTCTCCTGGGTGTACCAGCCCTTTATCAGGTCCAGATTGAAACCGCGGGCGAACGTGAGGTACGCAATCGCGCTTGCGGCCGGCTCCTTGTCGGTAGCCGGGGCGCGCTTGCTCCAGTCATCGAACAGATCCGGATAGATCTCCTTGACCGGTGCCATGTAACGGCACTTTTCCTCACGACCACAGCGGATGAACCAGGGGTTATCGTGCCGGGAGAACAGGCGTTTCTGGCTGCACTGCGGGCAGGTGCCCTTGCGCATGTAATCGGTGCCCGCCATGTGCTGCAGGCCGAAGTCGCTTTCCAGGCGCTGCAATACGTCTGCGCGCAGCTGGACTTCCATGGGCTGTCGAATCACCGCGAACGCTCCACGGCCGAGCCCAGCTTTCGTTCAAGCGCCTTGCGAGTACGGCAAATGCCCTGCAAGTGAGGTACGTCAGCGAGCACCTTCGGGCCGCGCTCCCCTGCGGGCACGTTGCGGTACCGGTCGGAGTACCAAACTTCAGCCATCGTCAGGGTGTACTGGCTGTCGAGCCATTGCAGGTAGTGCTTCGCCTGCTGCTCGTCCAGCTCGATTTGAAGGTTGATCTTGCTCATTTCTGCCACCAGTGGAATGCAGTTTCCCCTTACCCACGCAGAACGGGGCACCGGGAAGGGGGTTGTTCGGGGTTACGTCAGATTTCGCGGTGTTGAAGCATGCGGCGCGGCAGGTAGCGTGCCGGCACCTGATAGCGGTGCTGGGTGATGGTGTCCAACAAGATGAGCTGAGGGCGGAAGATCCCGCTGGATGGGGAGACTCCAATCATCTGCAAGCGCTTGGTGGTCTTGCTCTCGAACTCAGCAACGGCAAGTTCGGCAATGCGCTGTACCAGGTGAGGTGGGACCTCCAGCGACTGGCCCAGATATACGCGGCAGCTCTCCAGCACCTGGTTATCACCAGAAAGGTGAAGGCCTTCACGGCGGAACAGGTAGGCCACAGCGGCCCGCTGCATAGCGTCCCGGTAGTCGGTTTCGTGGTCGATGATCAGGGCGATGGCATTCATGCGGTTGCTTCCTCCATGTCCAGCTGGTCGAGCAGGTCGGGTTGGTTGTCCTGTGAAGCGGATTTCATGGCCTGACGACGAATTGCCACCGGCGCAACAGGAAGGCGAACTGAGGGGTTCGGCATGCCGCTGGGGCTCATTTCGTGGGTCATTTCGAACTCGGCGCGAACGGACCAGCCACACGCCTCGTTCACGCACTGCAGGTAGGCGATGCGCAGGAAAATGTGGGTGCCTTCGCTGGTGCGGATGCGCATCTTGCTGGTGCAGTGGGGGCACACGAGTTTGTAGGCGCTGCTCATTTGTTGCGCCCCCGCTTCTTCGGCTTGCCGTACAGCTGGATGGTCGCTGCCACCTCTGCAGTGCGTGCTGCCATGTAGCAGGTGAGCGCCTGGATGATGGCCATCGCTTCGTGAGGCTCGATGACGCCATCCTCGATCGACGCCGCAATTAGCTGATCGATGTGTCCAAGCTTCGCGTCGGTTTTGAGAGAACGCTGGTACAGCTCGACGTTGTCCAGATCTTCCGGTCTGGTCAGGGGCACGAACATGCCGCCATACAGCCTGGCAACGAATTCCGGCAGGTGAGTGGTGTTGGTGTCCTGCTCCAGCTGGTGAATCTGGTCATAGCTCAGCGGGCGGCTACCGGCGTTCTCGTACACGCGGTTGTCGAACTGCTTGAGCTGGAGACCAAGGCGTTGGGAGGCGCATTCGCGACCGCCTGGGTAAGCGCAAACAACGGCGCTCACTACCTGGCGCAGGGTCTCTAGAACGGGGGATTTCATGTTCTGGTTTCTTCCTTGGGCCAGGTTGGCTAGTTTTTGCTTTCGCTGCGCTTGGGTTTAGGCATCCGCTTGATCCCGAGCAATACAGCCGCTCGGTGCGCTTCACCCCGAAGACACTTCTTCTGTCCGAGTAGGACGGCATAGACGGTGCTGGGGTGAAGCCCATGCTTGATGGCGAACTCTTTTACGGAGATACCCTGCTTTTCTAAGCGTTGTCGGGCTCTCTCGCATGCTTGCTCGGTTACAGGGCTGGCGTGCATAGTGGCAATCGTGCAATTTCGTGTAGTGGTACGCGAAGGATGATGCACATTTGTTCATTTGTAAATATAGAGAAGGAACGTTTGTGCATCTTCTTGAAGAAATAGGTGCGCGCCTCCAAGCCGAGCGCAAGCGGCTCGACCTAACTCAGGACCAGATGGCCGCGCTCGTGGGGGTGTCCAAGCGGACGCTGGCAAGCTATGAAGCAGGTACGCGGGAAGCCGGCGCCGCCCTGCTTCACCTTGCTGCCGGTGCGGGCGTCGATGTTCTTTTCGTGTTGACAGGGGTCCCATCGCCGCACGCGACCGAAAGCCTCAGTGCTGATGAAGCAGAATTTGTGGCTCTACTTCGGGGTATTGCAGACGGTGATAAGGCAGTGCTGAATCGCACCGCTCATGCTTTCGCGAAAGCAAATTCTTGGAAGTAGAAAGCAGCTGAGAGCTACCGGCTGAATGGAATGCAGTTGCCGGCCATGGGGGCCGGTATTTTGTCGAGGACGATGTATGGATGGCTTGATTGGGGTCTTGTGCCTTGGCGTAGGGGCGGGTACTTGGTGGTGGCTTTCGGGTCGTATGAAGAATCGCGGCAGCGGCTGGTTAACAAGGCAGGTGGCAGGAAGTTTCGCTTGCTGTTTTATGGTCGTGGTTGCGGTTGGTATTGCTGTATCTATGGGGCTTGTCGAAAGTAAAGCCCCTGAACCAGCAACTGCAGCAGTTGTAGAAGAGCAGAGAGCTGAACCTATCAAGAATAAAGCTAAAACCTTGGGGATGACGCCTTCTGATTATGCAGCACGCATTAATTCATTGCTTGAGAAATACGAAAAACCATATCGAGTTGATCCAGCAGATATCACCATTGGCGAAGTTCAAGATGTCCTCAAAGCCAGTCTGGGCCCATACGCTTCGCTAATTGCTGCAGTGTCAAAGGACACAGGTGAATTGGTTGATGTCACGTTGGTGGGTGCAGGGAACGGTACGCCAGCTTCTGGCATAGAAGTCATGTTCATTGCTTGCGCAGCTCTCGCAGCAGCCGCAACAGAGGCCGATCATCGCGAAGTTTTCAAAAAGCTTCCGGCTCTCATGGATGGAGAAAAGCAAACCTATGGAGGGGTTCAGCTGAGTGTGAAGTCAACTGAGATAATGGGGCACTGGTTTATGGCTGCCCCGATCTAGCCCGTAGTGATTTGGGGTTTCCAAATTTCCAATCGGTTGTGTGCAGCATCTTCGATGCTGCATATGTCTTATGGAAATGGAGTACCTATGATGGAAAACCTTACCCAGTTGGAACGCCTCTTTATCGAACTTCTGCGCGACCTGGACGAGCAGGGAAAAGAAGACTTGATGAGGATGTTGGAGGTGCTTTCGCAGTCGGCTGAGTAATGGAGAAGTAAGAGAAACCCGGCATTTTTGCCGGGTTTCTTTTTGGTTATGTCGCTTTTTCCTGCATCTTTTTCCACTCCCGATCAGCTGCTTTCTGAGCAGCCTCCTTGTTATCAAAGACACGCTTGATTCGCTTCGGCCTGGTCGCATCGCCAGCTGTCACTGAGGCCTCTTTACCCGTGGTCTTGTCGCGATAGAACGCCACCACTCCCGTGTACGTCCCGCCTTTTTCCTCTTCGTACAGCCCATCAACGGAGTCTTCCGGCAATTTGCTCTCCAGCTCCAGGCTGGTGGTATAGCCGCTATCTGCCGTTAGGCTGTGGCGAACGTTGCCCCCGTACCAGACGATGCCGTCGATCTCGGTCTTGATCCCCCGAAGGCTGTAGGTCAGCTCTGGTATCAGGTCAGCACGCCCTTTGGCCAGGTTGTAGCTGAGCGTGGCGCTACCCCGTTGCAGGCGGTTGAGTTCGGAGCGTGCTGCTCGCAGGGCTGAGTCTCGATCACTGAAGGTGTGACGCAGCTCTTTGACCTTCTCTCCGCCGCCGGCAATCGCTTCCTGTTTCTTGGTACTGCCGACATCGTAGTAATAGGCCTTCACTGAGTCGTAACTGTCCCGATCGGCCTGTAGGAAGCGATGGCCATCACCATCGGCCCTGGTGAGCGTGATGTGTGGCAAGGCGGTGCCACTGGCAGTCTTTCCACCGCCGGCCTGCAGGCAGATAAGGCAGCCGGCCTTCACACTGATCACCGCGTCGTGCAACTCGCCCAGGCGTGTGAGCATGTTGGCATCCGACTCATTGGCCTGGTCGAGGTGATTAACCGTGCGTGCTGCGACCTCCGGCGCAATTTTCGGGGTGAGCCCGTACGCGCTGGCAATCTCGGTGAGGACGGCGCCCAGAGTGACTTCGCTCCAACTGCGCTCACGTTTGGTTTTCAGCGACCCACGCAGGTCGGCGGATCGGGCACGGATGCTGAGGATGTCGGGTGCACCACTATGCTCGGTTTCGTCGACGGTGTAGGAGCCTTTATCGACAAGCCCTGTGTCGCTCCAGCCCAGCCACAGCTTCACCACGGCGCCCTTCGGGGGTATTTCCAGCAGGCCATCGTGGTCGCTCAGGGTGATGCTCAACTGATCAGCCTCCAGGCCACGATTGTCGGTGAGCTCAAGTGACATCAACCGAGGACTGATGACCTTGGCGATGTCCTTGCCATCAACGGTCAAACGGAAGGCAGGCACGCCGTAGGCGCTGTCACGCTGCAGCCCTTGCACCGCATCGGTGAGATACCCGGTCAGTTGGTCAGCTCCGGTCACAGCAGCGCCCTCAATATGTTGGAGGACGTTGCAACGACAGCCCCCATCAGGTCGACACGGCCGTCATCGACTCGCTTCAGCGTCAGGCTGAACTCGATGCGGCGTGCGGTACCGTCTTGGAAGAAAACGGATCGTGTCTCGCTGAGGCTCTCGATAATAAACAGTCCGTAGACCCTGCCGGTGCCTTCCACCAGTGCCCAGGCTTTGCCGGTGTTCGCCATGGCCCGGATTTCGTCGAGGCTCATCATCGAGCCGGCCAGCTCGGGCAGCAGCACGCCCGGGAGCGTGATGTCGTCTTCCCCGCGGCCGAGATACTGCCGCGCAGGCTGTGCGCCGATGCGCGAATTGGCGGCATGGCGCCAGTCGGTTTGGCGCTGCAGCTGCTGATACGCAAGTGTGGGCAGGCTAAAAATGAACATGCCCAGGGCAAGCATCATGTGGTTTTACTCCAGGTCGGTCAGGCTGCTGCGCTGACGTGCGGATTTCGCTCTATCCCGTCGATCTAGCTCGGCACTGACCGCTCGAGCAATGACCTGAGGATCCATTCCAGGGCTGGTTGGGATTGAAATGTGGATGATGTCGTGGCTGTCATACGTGACGGGCGGCGCCGCCGCGATTGGAGGCCGGCGGTCCACGGTTACCGTCACCGGGGTGATTGACTGCGGATCAGCGCTCGCAGCCTGTACTGTCGGGGGTGGTGGTACCACTGGCCGCGCATCAACGCCGCCGGCATGAGCCAGTTGCAATGTAACGGCAGTCAACGCACCGACCAATGACTTGGTCCCCACGGTCAAGCCAAGGGCAAGGTTGGCCGATAATCCCGCAGTCGGATCGGGATAGGATGGCTGTACCGCTTGCGTTTGCTGATCAGCAGGCAGTGAACGCACCTCCTGGACGGGGGCTGGCCAGAGGTTCCGCGGCGCAAGGGCGTCGGTCAACGCGCGCAGGCCTTCAGTAAAGCTGGAGCCGGCATTGGTAGCATCCCCGACCTCGCTTGCAGTCTGTACTTGCGCCACTGGTGTCTGCTGCGCTACCGGCTTGGCCTCGACCCCTCGTGTTTTGTCCAACATACGGCTCAGGGCCGTCAGGCTGGCGTCCTGCGAATCGGCATGTGTAGGCACTTTGAAAACAGTGGGCTTAGGCGCGTTTTGTGAATCATCGCCTTTGTGTCCCTCGGGGACCAACTGATGTGATGTGTCTGGCCTGGCGGTGTCCAAGCCTCGAACGAGCATGCGGCCTACCGAGGTCAGTGCTGCGATGACCCAGCTTGGTTCGGTCTCCTGGATTGGACCATTGGTCCTTGGCCCCCTCGGGAACTCTCCTGCAGCCAGGGGCTGGACTACGGGGAGCTGGGGTACTGATGGGGTGTTCCCGCTGCCGCTGGCCAGGACGCGATTGATGCCGGCCAGAGCGGCGGTCAATTCACTCTGCTCGGGGGCCGGCTCACGCTCACCAGGTGCGATTGATGACGCAGTCACAGCCAGTGGCAGGGTGACTGGCGGCCTTTGATCACCTCCAGTGGCATCCGTCCGGGTAAGGGTGTGATTCATGCCCACCAGTGCGGCAACCAGCGGAGCAGTATCGGCCGGTGACGCTGGGTCACTCGCTATAGGTGCAACAGGTGGAATTTCCACCGACAACGGCAGGGGCACCGACGTTCGCGGCGCTTGCTCCCGGGCTTCGATCGCGGGGGCCTGCGCTGCCTTGGTGCTTTTGAGTGATTCGCGAACTGAGTCGGTTGGCTCGGCGTTGTCCACCTGGAGCGCCGCAGCCTTCAGCTTAAACGACCCAGCTTGACTCAACTGCTGGCCCATTTTCGCCACCGCGTCGATAGGCTCCTGAGCGCCGTTATTCAGGCCCTGAGCGAGCCCCTCGGTGGTAAAGCCACCAAGCTCAGCAAATACCCTCGACGGACTGTGTATCCCGAGCTTTTCCTTGAACCAGCCAATGGCTGAGCTGCCGATGCTGGTGACTGCATCCTTCACCGCCCCCAGACCGGCTGTCAGCCCGTTGACCAGACCATTGACGATCATGCCGCCGAACTCGGTGAAGCGTGACGGTAGGTCGATGCCCAGATAACTGAGCACCCCGGCGAAGGCCTGGTAGATCAGTCCGATCGGGCTGAAGTTGGCCAGGACCGTGAGAATCCCGGCAACTCCACCGCTGAAGCCGGCTTTGATCTCGGTCCAGGCAGTCGAGAAGTAGGCCTTCACCTGATCCCAGTTCTGGTAGAGCAAGTAACCGGCGCCGGCAAACGCGGCTACAGCAGCTGCGATCGCCAGGGTCGCAGGGTTGGTGGCCAGCCCCCACAGGGCGATGGATACGCCCCGGATGGCGGTCAGTAGTGCTCCAGACAGTACGCCAACCAGCTTACCAATCACAGGCAGGATGGCGCCGCCCTTTATGGCGAACATGGCCATGCCGTATCGGGCCAGCGCAAACGGACCGAGAAGGCTCGCCATGGCTACGGTAAGCGTACCCATCCCAGTGACCATAACGGCCACGACCGCAGCGCCTTTGGCCAAGCCGGCGGCCAGTTCGGGGTTCGCCTCGATCCATGCGCGTGCCGCGCTCACTATGCCGGTGATGGTCTGGACGAGGTCCCGCATCGGACCGTTTTGGCCGTCCATAAGTGAGCCGACCAATGCCCCCCAGGCGCCTGTAAGCTTGTCGAGATCCCCGGACAGGTTGTCGCGTAGGGACTTCCCCATCTCCCCGGCGGCGCCTGCGAACTCGCCCATGCTATTGCTTCCGCCGTTCAGCTTCTCCAGGAAGGCGGGGATCTGATCGACGGCTAAGTCCTCAATCGGTGTGCCAAACAATGCAATGGCAGTATTGGCGCGCTCTGCTGGGTTCTTGATGCCCTTGAGCGCTTTCGCCGTCGTGAGGATGGCTTCCCGAGCGGCCGGCCCTCCTTTAGCGATCGCGGATGACATCTTCTCCGCGTTGAGACCAATAGAAGCGTAGGCCTCCCTGCTTGCCTTGGACAGATCTGACCCGCGGATCGAAAATTCCTTGATCGCATCACCAGTCTTATCCAGCGCGAATTTGCCTTGCTTCGCCATATCAACTAGCAGACCCATGGTTTCGCTGCCGCTATATCCCATGCTCCGGAAGTGTGTGGAATATTCGTGCAGAATTTCGGGAATTTCGCCACGCATCTGTTGTGGGATTTTTTGCAGACCAGCGGTCAGCAGGTCGAACGCCTCATTGCCATCCTTGGCCAGCCCGTTTTGCATCATGATGCCAACGGTCTGCATTGCTTCAGTTACATCAATACCCATCACTTTGGACAGGTCTAGAGCTTTCCGGGCTGCGGACTCCAGCTCTTTGTCGGCAACTGGGCCCAGCGCGGCCAGTGTGCTTTTGGCAGCACCCACAGCGGTTGCAATCTCTGCAATGTCAGTGCTTACGCCATCAGTGCGAATGTCCCTCACCATCGCGGCGTATTCATTGGCACGACCACCTGTCTCGCCGTTTTGTGCGGCGATCAACGAACCTTGCTGCCTAACCTCAAGCTGAGGCGCGAGCAGAGCGGCGCCCGCCATGCCGGCGCCTACGCCCGCGGCGATCCCTGCAGCACCGGCACCTGCCATCTTGCCGGCTCGGTCTTGGGCTTTCTCCAGCCGGCCTTTGGCCTCGGCAGCTTTCCGCTGGGCGGCCGCAAGCCGCTTCAGCTGGGCCTCCTGCTGCTCAATGGTGTTGTTGGTTTGGGCCATCTGCTGGCGAAGGGCGGCGTTGTGCTGGTTTAGCTTTCGGGTATCGATCCCGGCTTCACCGAGCCGCCGTTGGAGGCCTCGCAAAGTTTCCTGCTCGGCCTTTTGCTGCTGTTTAAGCTCATTGGTGGCGCGGATGGCGGCCTGAAATTCGGCCGTCATCTGCTTGGTCGGGGCGTTCACGGCTGACATCGCCCGGCCCATTTCCTTCACCTTGGCCCGGGCTGCGTCCAAGGCTTGGGTCGTCTGGCGTGCCTGGGCGTTCTGCTGACGCCAGGCGCCGACATCCTTCTGCTGAGCATTCAGCTCTTTCAGGCGATCGCGTGTCGCTTTGAGCGCGCGGGCGGTCTCCTGTCCGCCCTTGTTGATCTGTCGCAGCGGAGCGGTGGCTTTGTCCACGGTGTCCAGTAGCAATCTCAGCCGTAGATCATTTGCCATCGTTGCTGCTCCTAACCCGCGCTCGCTCGCGCCAATCCATCAAATCTCGGACGGTCAGCCGGTCCATGTCGGCTGGCGTCCAGTGGAAAACCACGGCCAGGTCGGCCATGGCGTCTTCTACGCAACCAGGGATGCGTCCTTCTTCGTCTGCTTCTGCAGCAAAAAACCGGTGACCTTGCCGCCCAGGGCAACCAGGTCAGCAGGGTCCAGCTGGGCCACTTCCTGCGCGTTCAGCTCACAGATCCGTGGCAGCAGCTTGATGAGGCTGGCCACATCCCAGTTCAGCAGCTCGGCCAGGTGCAGGCCGCGCAGCTCGCCGGAACTCGGCTTGCGCAGGGTCACGGTCTCGATGACGGTGTTGCCGCGTTTGACCGGGGTGTCCAGCTCGACGGTGTTTTCGCCCAGGGCAGCGGCCTTGGCTTCGACTTCGATGGTTGCTTCGTTGACTTTTTCCATGATGACTCCGGTTACCAGGTTCAGATGCCGAGGGCGCGGCGTTGCTCAGCGAGCAGGTCGACGCCGTTGACGATTTCGATGAAGTTGAGGATGTCGATCTCGACGATGACTTCCCCGTTGACGGTGAGCTTGTAGTAGGTGAGGGGAGAGGTGATCGAGTGCTCGGTGTCCTCACCGGGCGTGGCTTCGCCCATGTCGATGGTTTCGTGACGGCCACGGACCACCACTTCGACATTGGCGTACTCGCCGGTATCGTCCTGCTGATAGGTCCCGGTGAAGCGCAGCAGCACGCCGTCAGCTTTGACGGCGCCGAACTGGCGCATCGCAATAAGATCGAAGCCACCAAGCTTCCACTCCAGCTGCATGCCGTCGTCGGACAGGCCCAGATCAGCCTTGGCGGTACCGTTCATGCCGCCGCCGCGGTAGGCCTCCATTTTCCGGGCAAGGGTGGGCAGGGTGACGGACTTGCATACGCCCAGGTAGCTGTTGCCGTCGTTGAAGAGGTTCATGTTCTTGAGCTTGCGAGGCAATGCCATAGCAGCGGTCTCCGTCAGCTATTGATGCTGCTGGCGAAGTTCGCCAGGTAGCGGTCAGTGATGCGCTGGCGCAACGTCAGGTCTTCCAACGGCGGCACAGGCGTGTAGTCGTAATCGATGAACAGCTTGCCTTCCTTGAGCGTGGTGGCGCTGTTCGCCTCCTCGTCGTACCAGGCGCTGCCACCCAGGATGTAGCCGCCGGCGACCAGCTCGCGGAACTTGGCGTTGATGCCTTCCAGAATGTCCCGCACCAGGGAGCTGTGCATGGGCTTGTCCATTGCCCAGAGGTGGGCGTCGGCGATGCTGTCAGCCAGGACCTGCGCCGTGCGGGTGTAGTTTTCGAAGGCGAACAGCGGGTCGTCGGTGCAGGTGCGGCTACCCCAGAAGCGGAAACCGCTCTCGTTGATGAGGGTGGTCACCTCGTTGCCGTTCAGGTAGTTCGCATCGGTGGCGGGGTTCTGCAGGTCCCAGAAAACGTCGGCACTGATGCCGGTCACGCCATCGACCGGGATGTTGGAGAGGGTTTTGTGCCAGCCAATCTCTTGATCCAACTTCGCCCGCAGGCCCAGGGCGCGTGCTACTGCCGGTGCGGTGACGGTGGCGTTGGTGGTGGTGTTCCACTGCAGGAAGTCTGGCCAGATCACCATGGCTTCGCGGGCGCCGAAGTTCTCTCGATAGGCAGTGGCTTCTTCCTTGGTCTTGCACCCATTGGCACTGAGGTAGGCAAAGCCGCGGAGCTGTTGAGCGATGGAGACAAGGGCGGTGGCCACCGGCAGGGTATCCAGACCAGGTACGCCCAGAATCCGTGGCTTGACCTTCAGTTGAGACTGGGCCGCCAGCAGCGCCTTCATGCCGGTGTATTTGCCCGAGGCATTGGTGCCACCGATGATATTGCTGGTGGTCTCGGCAGCGGTCGTGCCGGTCGCCACGCGGACGACGATGGTGAGGGGCTTGGTCTGGTCCGCGATAGCTTGCAAGGTCGCCGCCAGGGTGCCCTTGGTGCCGGCCTTTGCGATGGCGCTCTGGACGTTGGTCAGCAGCACGGGGGTGTTGAGGGGGAACATCGTCGCATCGGCATCTTCTGCGGTGCAGACGACGCCGACAACGGCGGTGGAAATGGTGCGGATCGGCCTGGTGCCCTCGTTGATTTCGAGGACACGCACGCCGTGGTGGTATTCGCCGGCCATGGTAGGTGCCTGTGCAGTGGTGGGATGACACTGCACAGGCTGCCGCGCGCGACGAGGTGAAGCGATGAACAGAGCTTGTATTGAGCGACCCTACAGGATCATTGGGCGTTGCCGACACCGACGACGCTGGCGTTGATCGCGGCAATCGCCACGTCGGCAATGGCCTCGGCCTCGTCGTGACTAGCCGCCTTGAGCGCCTGCTGCTTGCCCTTCAGGCGGGCAGTGCGGATGGTGTACAGCGCGCCGTTCCAGGCAGCAGCCTCGGCCAGGATGTTCTCAGCGGCTTCCTGCGGCGACAGGCCGGCCGCATCGACCCAAGCCTGTACCGTAGCGGGCACTGCGCCCTCGAACCCTGCCGCCTGGAAGGCCTTGGCCTCTTGCTCAGCCAGCTGGTACTCGACAACGCGCAGGGAGTTGCCCACTACGCCGACACGCGCGTTATCGGCGGCCTCGTCGATCTGCTGGGCTGCATACAGACGCGCTGCGCCCAGAGGCAGGCGCTCATACTCGAAGCCTGCGTAGTTGTTGCCGTCGAAAGTGATGTTCAGGGTTTCTTTACGCATGGTGACCTCAGAGCTTGGCGATGTTGGTGATGACGTTAGGCAGGGTGCTTGGATCCTTGCCCGCTGCTACCCCGGTAACCAACGAGCCTTCGAGGGCGGCAGGAATGGTGGTGTTTACAGCAGACAACGCCAAGCATTGGACCCCGGCGCCGATGAACTTACCCGCGAACGTGCCGCGCAGCTCGAACGCGAAGTTGTAGAGCTTTACCGGCAAGAAGCCAGGCATCGAGTTACCGCCGGCGTAGATGAATGCGTAGTACGTGCTCAGGGCGCCGCTACCAGCATTCGAGTCCGGGAGAGAAAGCGTCATGTCCGTGAACTCGAACGAAACGTCCCCCTTACCCTGGAACTGGCCCATGGCTCGCACACCACCAGCGGTGTACTCCTCAATGATCAGCCTGGTTTCGCTGGCAACACCGCTCTCACCACGGATTACCAAACGTCGGTTGTTGAGGATATTGGAGTCCTTCAGGGTGTAGTTGCCCCGTAACAGCACCTCGCAGGTACCGCCTTTCGGGGTTGCGGAAATGGCGCGGAAAATGGTTTTGAACGGTGCATCGACCGTACCCAGCGCGTTATCGTCACCGTTCAACTGGCTGACATAGAAGGTGCGCGAGATAGCCGGGGCGGCGGCTACAGCGGCGGCGACCGCAGCCGCAATCGAGCTCTTGGCACCGGTGAAGTAGTCGATCAGGGCGGTTGCTTTGCTGGTGAGACCGGCAATTTCAGTTTCGAGACTCATAAGGTCTTATGCTCCGTGGATGATTTTTGTCAGTTGGGTTTGAGTGGAAATGACCGCTTCGGCTGTGCTGATACCCATGCTGCGCACGCCCTCGTGGTCGGTTGTGTGTTTCTGCTCCGCCGCAGTCAGCCGCTCGCTGATGCGAGTTACCTGCTCACCTGTTGAGGTCTGTCGGCGGGCCAAGTCAGTAATCTGCTCCTGCTGCTCCATGCCTCGCGTCTGCTCGCCGATTACCGCCTCAGCGGTGCTGATACCCATGCTCAGCAGTCCATCGTGGTCATCTGCCTGGCGCTTCTCGACCGACAGCAGGCGCTCAGTCAACTGATCGAGCAGCCTGGTCGTTTTCTCGCCGGTGATCTGCTGCTGCTTGGTCAGCGCATCAACCTGGTCCTGCTGCTGCAGGTTGCGCAGTTGCTCACCCAGTAAGGCGCTGGCCATCGCTGCCAGTGGCGCAGCCAAGGTCAGATTGAGCCCAGCGGCATTGCTGTTGATGGTGACGCTGTCTGCGGGTAACGCCGACAAGGACAGGTCATAGGCCAGCAGCAAGTCGGTGCCAGCGGCCTTGTAGGTCAGAATCTCGGTGGCGTGCGACCACACCGCCAAGAGCGTGCCGTCTGCCAGCAAAAAGCCGATTTCGCGGACCCAGAAAGCCGCGTTGCCGTCTGCCAGCGCCGTCAGGTGAATCAGCGTGTCACTTAGCCGCTCACCGCCTGAAATGGGGTACTTCGCCACCTGCGCGCGCAAGCTGGTTTGCTCGTTGCTTGGCGTGTAGCCGGCAGTGCCAAGCACGACATGGGTGATCTCAGCCGCCAGGCCGGTGTTGCTCAAGCTCCAGATCCCCGCCAGGCCGGCTTTGGTGATCACAGGTTGCAACGGGGTACTCATAAAACAGCCTCCATCGTGCCGCGCACGACGATACGGGCGCGGGCCGCATTGGCGACCTGCACATTTGCCTCAACATGGATCGGAACGCCCAGCGCCTCGACATAGCCCCGAGACACCGCGCGCGCTTGGGTTACGCTTGCCCACTGTAGGGTTTGAGCTGACTGCGGAATGGGGATCGGCTCGACTTCCAAGGTCGAGCGGTGCAGCGTCCGCCCCTGGGCAGCATTGACAAACTGCAGGGTCTGCGCCGAAGGATCGAGCGGTACCGCCTGCGCCTCGACGCTACGGCGATGCAGCAGCCAAGCCTGACTGGCGTTGGCCATGGTCAAACCGCCGTCGAAGCGGGCACCGAGCCGGAAGGTGTAGTGGCTTCGCTCGTTCTTGGCAGCATCGACCAGGGTACGCAGGCGTTGCTCCAGTTGCGGCGAGATGATCGAGCCTTCGCCCGGCCGGTTTTCGTTGGCCCAGGCCGTGACCTGGAACGTGTAGGGCGCCGCGTTGGGGATCTGGTGCCACTCTTTGAAATCCGCGTTGACCCGCACAGCCTTTAGCACCCTGCGGATCGCGCCGACCGTGCCCTTGGTACGATGTACCGGTATTGCCTCGCTGATCAGCTCCCGGCGCTGGTCGTCGGTGTACGCCGCTTCCCAGCCTTCGACCTTCAGTGCCCATCCCAGCCAGGGGAGGAAGTTCGCTGGGCAGCGCGCCGAGTCAGCGACTCCACGAATAATGTCCGGATCAAGGTCATGGTCGCGGGCAGCTTCTAACACTCGCTCCAGGAGCGTGGAATTCAATGGCAGAAGGCTCATGCGACCACCTTCGTGCTGAGAGAGATGGACACGCATTCGGGATAGTGGCGCTTATCGCACACGATTTCGTCGTTGGGCTTCTTGAGGTCCACCCGGCGTACGCCTTGTACATGCAAGGCTGCATAGACTGCTGACAGAGACATTTGCCCTTCCAGATTCCGTGCTGCAGCTATCGCCTTGTCCAGGCTGGCCCGTGATGCAGCCTGGACTACAGAAGGCTCTGGCCCGGGCTCCAGTTCCAGGGTCGCCAGCACTTCGAAGTTGACCGGCTGACCCAACTGCGCTCGTGGCCGATCGGTAACGGGCCGCACGCTCTCGGCGGAAAGGCCGGCCTGAACCTTGGCTACCAGATCCTCGGGGGGTTCTTGGCTATCGGCCCGTGGCAGTACGGCCAGGGATACGTCCCCCGGCAAAGGATCGGTCAGGCCGGCGGTGTAATCGCACACCAGGACGATGGCACCGGCCGGGAGCAGCGCTTTCAGCTCATCGGGCACCGCCAGGCCGCTGAATCGGGGGGAGTCCACTGATACGCTGGCGATATTGGCGGAGGCACTCAACCCATGAAACTCATACGCCCCGCGACTGCCGGCGCTGGAAAGGGCCTCAAGCGACAACCTGGTGCGGTATCGCAGCGCTTCGTCGCTTTCCATGATCGCAGGCACAGGTGGCACTGCGTCAGGGTCTGCCGGGCGCAGGATCAGCTTCTGCACGCCGTAGTCCGCCGCACGGTTCTCCAGATCAGCACCCGTGGCATAGGCCAGAAGACTGGCTTTGGCCGCATCATTCACGCGCTGCCGGAGTACCAGCTCGCGATAAGTGCTCTCCTCGAGCAGCTTGGTGACTGGATCCGACTTCAAGGCAAGCCGTGCTGCGATAGCTGGCTGCTCGGCCAGGGGATAGCTGCTGAGATACTGGGCCTTGCGGGTGACCAGGAGCGCTTCGAAGTCGAGCATCTCCACAACATCTGGCGGGGGCAACAGGCTCAGATCGATCATGCGGGTGGCAGTCATTGGGCAGCCCCCAGCTGGATTGGCGTTCGGATATTCAGGGCGGCATTGGTGTCGTTCTGCTTTGCCTCAATTTCCAGCGTGGCGCCACCGGACAGGGAATCGACGTCCAGGCGCACTGCTGCCAGGGTGATACGTGGCTCCCACTGCATGATGGCCACGGCTGAGGCGGCGTACAGCCGCAGACGGTTGGCCGCATTGAGGGGCTGGTCGATCAGTTCGGGGACAAGGCTGCCGTAGTCGCGGCGCATTACCCGGGTACCGATTCTCGTCGTCAGGATGTCCACGATGGACTGGGCAATGTGGGCCTCTTCCGAGATGGCCTCGCCGGTGTGTCTGTTCATTTCACTGGGCTCCCGGTCTGACCTGGTCCAGGCATCACACCCGCGTGCACATGCTCGACCAGGCTGACGCCGGCGGCGATGACGTCGATCGACACCTCCACCTTGCCGGTGACCTTCTGGTTGCCGGTCTGGGTGTAGTTCCCCTCATGCACGATGTCCCCGACGATACGGATCCCCCCGTCGCTGATGACTTCGGATGTGCCGCCGGACGGGAGGATCGCGCGTAGGTGGTGGGCGACGCTGTCGTACTCGACCACTGCGCCATCGACGTAGGTGCGGCGTTTGAGGCCTGCACGATCGCCATTTGCGGGGATTGCGTCACTGAACAGGCCGGTGATGACGATGCCGTTGGTCAGTTGTCCGCTGGGGGACAGCAGTATGACCTGCTCGTCTACTGTGGGCGGATCCCAATCCCGGTCGGCACCAGCTCGCAGGGCGAGCCAGGGCAACCAAGTGGTCAGGATGCCGCCAGTGCGAACCTGGACACGCGGCGGCGCGTGTTGCACCTCGGCAATCGTGCCAAGGCGGACGAGGTTTTCGAGCAGACGGTTGAGTTCGGCGATCGAGTTCATGGCGCGATGGTCGCGCCACGCACGCGCAAGCGCAGCACGCTGCGCTTGTAATGCGGGGGCCTACAGGCTGAGGTGGGAGAGAATGGCGTCTTTCAGGCTTTCCAGATCCGCGCTGCTGACGCCCAGCAATTGCCGTTCTTCGTACTGGGCCGTTGGCCCACGCGGGGCGATTCGGTCGCGCAAGCCGTACTGGTGCACGCGGGCAATGCGGCCGACTCGGCCGGAGAAACCGACCCCGATGCCTTTAGCATCACCGCTGGCCTTCAGATAGCTGGCCCGGCGCAGCTTCTGAAACATCTTGGCCTTGGCCTTCACACGGCCGACCTTCTCACGCAGTTTGTGGGGGCGACGGGGGGCAAACGGGGTGCCGTCTGGATTCCGCTGGCTTGCGATCCGCGTCTGTTGCTGCCGGCGCAGCTGCTGCGCAAGAGTGCGGGCCAGTTTGATGCGGCCAGCTGGTTCAAGTCGCTGTAGGAGTGGGCCGGCGAAGTCCTCCAGGTCGTTGAGGTTAGCCATGAGTTGGACGCCGCGGGTGCATTGCTGGAAGAGCCATGGTCTCTGCCGGGGCAGGTGGTTGCCACTCGGCCACCAGTTCGCCACCCGCATACAGGCTCACTGGGCCGTGTTCTACGAAAGGCTCATACGGCAGCTCGGGAGCGTGGGTTACCTGAAACGTCCCATCGTCCTGGCGCTTCACCACCACTCGCTCGGTCAGCGCCAGGGTGATGCTCATGTCCACTTTCGACCCATCCAGGATGTCGGCTTCGAACTTGATCCCTTCGGCGGACTTATCCAGGTTCGTCATCAGCTCGGACTGGTTAACCCGCGCCCAGCCCAGGATCGGCAGCATGACGCTGTCTGGGTCGCCGGCGAAGTCGGTGAGCATGATCTGCAGCGTGTAGCCGTATTCGAAGGACAGGCTTGCGGCGGCGGTGCACCGGACCTTGCCGGCATCGATGAACATGAGCAGTCGTTCGGGGTTGTTCTTCAATCCTGGTACTGCGGCGAGCAGATGCTCGCGAAGGCTATTTGGCTTGTCCATGGGTCACCTGGTGCTGGTAAACAAGATCGACCTGGGCGGCACATTCGGCCCAGGCCAGTTCGGTGCGCTCTTGGTCAGTCAGCAACTGCCCGTTGCGGCTCGGGGATGTCGCTTGCAGGGTGCACGGCACCACCACTGGACAACCACTGACCGTAAGCGTCGGCGCCGGTGATGGCGGGGCGCTGCCGCAGCCGGCGAGCAACATCAGGCAAAGGCCGGTCAGCCCATTCCTGCAGTTCCTTGATTTCATGCTTGAGGTCCTCGATCTGCTGCTCGCGCTTCGCCAGGCCTGTGCGCAGCTCACCCTGGAGCGTCAGCAGCTTTTTTTGGCCGTCACGAATGGTCGTCAGCGTGGCTATCAGTTCGTTGGTGTTGGCGAGATTGCGCTCTGCCGTGGTCTGCGCGGCTGCGATCTGCTCCTCGAGGAGCTTGGTCTTCGCATTGCTGGCATCGAGATACTGGTCGATACCCCAGACCGCCAGGCCGAGAACGAGCGGTATCGCAATGGCGCCGGCGAGCAGGAATGGGGCAGGGCG
This sequence comes from Pseudomonas sp. S36, assembly GCF_016647875.1. NCBI lineage: Bacteria > Pseudomonadati > Pseudomonadota > Gammaproteobacteria > Pseudomonadales > Pseudomonadaceae > Pseudomonas > Pseudomonas sp. S36. The sequence goes on from NZ_JACVVG010000026.1 coordinate 51,997, forward strand.
CAGGTCAATCATTTCCGGTACCAGCCCAATGCGTTCATGTCGGACTCGTCCAGCTTCTCCACATCACCGATGACAACCAGGCAAGGCGAGGCATTGAGCTGTTGCAGGGCTTTCCGAAGCTCTTCGAAATGGCCGTGGTCGAAATCATCCGGTAAGACCAGGACATCGTTTGGTTGGAGGCGGTGTACCGCGAGACCTTCGAGCAGCTCTTTGTAGTTCATGCGGCCCCCTGAGCGAGTGCACGGTCCTGGTGGCGCTCGAAGGAACGCTGAAGCTTCACGTCGTACAGGTTTCGCTGGTAGTTGGGGCCGTTGTAGAGCTTGGCCACCGTCGCCCATTTCAACGCTTTGAGCGCCTTGTGCAGCGCCTGGTCGGTCTCGATGAATCGCACGAAGGCGTCCAGCTGGTCCGCTTCGCTGCGTTTCATGGCCGTCACAAAGTCTTGGACGCTGGTGTAGCCAAGCCTTTTCCAGTGGTAGCCCATCACCTGGAAGCCGCCCCAGCTGGCCGACTCCAGCGCGGCTTGCTCGTCAAACTGGCTCGCCTGGGCGAGGCGCTGATGCTCTGCAGTACCACCGATGTAACCGCCGGCCTTCGGGCTGACCAGATTAGGCACCTGCTGGGCCAGTTCGGCAGCGCGCAGGTTCAGCTGTTCCTGATCATCTGCCGGATCCCGTGCTACCTGCAGCCGTTCGTACATGACGTGGCGTTCAAACAGGATGACGGGTTTGCCGTTGTCGAAGAATCCGCAACCTTGGGATTCAACCTCGTTCAAGGCATAGACCGCGGCTACCGGTACGCCAAGCCGCTGGGAGGCTTTGACCAGGTCCGAGTGTTTCAGCAGCTTCCGAACGTCCAGGCCCATCAGGCTGGCCTGAGTTTTTGGCCCGGCCACCCCATCCGATACCAGGCCAGCCTTGAGCTGATAGGCGCGTACAGCGTCTTCGGTAGCGTCACCGTAGTCGCCATCGGTCGCAAGCTTGGCTCCCTTGGCATTCAGCTTGCGCTGCAGGTCGCGAACTGCTTGAGAGCGATCGCCGTGGCGAAGTGTGATCATGTGGCGGTTTCCTCTTTGCGTGTGAAGAACTTCTTCGCGGTGGCACGGGTGAACTCGACGCCCAGCAAGCCGATGACGCCGCCGAAAAACGGGGCTGCACTGATCGGTATGCCGATCAAGGACAGGCCATGGCTTGCCGATAGGGCCAGAGCGCCGCACAGAGGCGCCTCAACCGCCACGCGGCGGATCCCTCCACCGCCATAGATCACCCGAAGGGCGGCGATGACGATGGCCAAGCCACCCGCGTACAGGCCGGGCCAGTTGTGTTCAAGCCAGGCAGCGAGCCAAGCCCAACTTTCGGGGCGGTCAGGCATTTTTTTCCTTCCTTGGTGAAGTGGGGCGCACGATCAGTCCCATAGGCTCACCGTCTGGCGCTCGGGCGCTGTTATCTGGACTTCTGGAAGCGTGACCAGCAGGCCGGCGGGCAGCACCGGGCCGTGGCTAGCAAGGCCAGGATTTGCTTTGAGGACGGCTTCGGCCACACCGGCGGTGCGACCGTAGTGACGCCAGCACAGTGCATCGACGGTGTCGTTTTGCTGGGTGCGCTTCTGCTCGGTCATCACAGCAGCTCCACGGTGGTGCGCGATTTGCCCAGGAAGTCACGGATGGCCCAGCGTTGATCGCGGCGGTAGTCATCGATGGTCGGCGCCGATTCGTCGGCGTTCTTGCTGCCGCTGGCGGTAGTGTCGTAACCGCGGTACCGCTCGCAGACCTCGGCGCCGGCGGCACACTCGACGGCGCGTTCGTACAGGTGTGTGCGCTCCAAGTTGCTGAGGAACTCGTCACCTGGGACAGTGGCCAGGGTGGTGAAGCCTTCGGCCTGTCTGGTGAGCCGCCACTTGGCCAAGTCTCGATTGACGCTGATGATCGCTGCGACCACGGCAGTTTCGACACGGGCAGGGGTGACGCTGGAATCAATGCGCAGGGTTTGCCGCAGCTTGTCCAGGTCGATGGACGGCCAGAAGGGGTCGCTGTTGATGTGGATGCCCGGCACCGACTCGCTCGGTACCAGGCCGCCTGCAATGAATCCGCTCATGGTCGTGCTCTGAATAGGTCGGCGGTGGTCGGGGCTTCACAGCTGAGCCAATGGCCGCTGATCCGCCCCGAGCCGCCGGGTTGCGTGGGACGCTCGGTTAGCTGGCTGGGCCAGCGATTTTCTTATGGAGGCGCTCGGCCTTATCCAGGTCTTTCTTGCCGCCGCAGTTGTTGTCGAGCTTGATGGCTTCCTGCAGCAGCTCGACGCCTGCTTCCACTTGGCCAGGCGAGCCCGGGTTGCTCTCGTCGAGGCCCTGCAGGGTTGCCCGAGCCAGGGCAAGTTTGAGCTTGGCCCGGGCTTCGTCTGGCATGTCCTGCTCTTCCGTGAGCAAGGCGGTGCGGAGCAGGTCGTCCACAGGGAAAGTGCCGCCGGCCTTCTGCGCGTTGAGCGCGGCCGTGGCGACTTCTTCGGCGATCAGGCAGCCCGTGGTGCGGGAAAAGCGGTTCGGGGTTGGCAGGTTGTGTTTCAGCACATACTCAGCAATGTCCAGGCCACCCGGGAAATCACCAGCATCGAAGCGCCAGATCATCACGGTGGTCAGCACGTCATCATGGGCGCCTTGGCCAGCCTCAAGAATGCCGACGACATACGGGACGTAATCGGGCAACAGAATGTTCTTGAGCCTGGCCTTGGCCTGCTTCGACTGCACTTGCTTGAGGCGCAGCTGGTCTTGCTGCAGCTTTGCGAGCATCAGCTCATAGCTGGTCAGGCCTTCCATCATGGCCGCCGGCGCAGTGGCGGCCGCGTCCTTGGCGGCCAGCTTGCGCAGTCGGGTACGTTGAGCGAGAGTCAGAGACATGGTTAGACCTTCTCGATGTTCTCGACCAGGGCGCAGGCGCCGAAGTCTTCCACGACATAAGCCTCGTTCGACGACTGATAGTCGGCGATCTGGTCGGCGTCCGGCTCATCGCGCACATGACGACGGCGCTTCTCGTTCTGGTAGTAGATCGACAGGTTGGACAAAGGGCCTACCCAGACACCGCCCTCGATGAAGAACGGGGCGTCGTACTCGATCGGCAGGCCACCCAGGCGGGTTTTGGCGATGATGTCGTCGGCGGCGTTGGCTTCCTGGTTGGAAGCTGCACCATTTTCCAGTGCTTTGAGCTGCTTCTCGTGCAGCAGAGCATGGTCAACGATCACGACCAGGTCGGAACGCTTGCGATGCCATGGGTCCAGCAACTGGATGGCGTCGAACACCAAGGCGTCGAGGGTCTTGTAGTCGCCAGTAGCGCCGATGGTTACCTTGCCGGCCACCTTGCCTTCATCGATGACGCGCTCTGGCGCGCGCTCGCGCATCTTCTGCAGCCAACCGACGTTGACATCCTGGAGCAGCGGGTTAGCTGTCAGGTCGGTGTCAGCCGCAGCACTGGTGCCGTTGAAACCGATCATGATGCGGTCTAGGCCTTGCTGCTGAGCGATCGAGCCAGACAAGCGGGTCTGGAAGTCTTTGAACTTCGCCCATGCGTCGAGCCGTGCGTAAGGGGTAGCGGTATCGAAGTTGGTTTTCTTGCAGGCGTAGGTGTCAGCGGTGAGGGCGGCAACGTCACGAGGTTGACGGCGTTTGCCTGAACCAGTGGCAGTACGGCCCGCAGTCGGGCCATTCACGCCCAGCAGAATGGCTTCGCCCTCCGCTTCGTCCACGCCGATGATGTTGATCTTTTTCAGGAACGCGCTGGATTCCTGAATGGCGGTTTCCAGCTTCTGCGCCGGGTTCGGTGCCACGGTGTAAGTCTCGGTCACCGAGCTGACATCGTTGATTTTGGCCTGGTTGGTCAGGTAGCCATTGAAGGCGATCCGTGTTGCTTTCTGCATGGTGGGTCTCCGAACTGGTGGTCTGTGGGGCTACGGGGATCAGTACTCGGCCTGGATCTGTCCGTCGCCACCGGTCACTGGTGGGCGTTGCGTCTGGGAGTGGTCTTCGGTTTCGCCCAGGCGCTTGACCAGCTCGTTGAAGTCCTTGGAAAGCTTGTCGTGGTCGGCCTGGAGCTTCTCGCGGGCGTTCTTCTCCGCGGTGAAGGCTTCGGCCTGCTCGGCGCCATGGGTTGCGATCTGTTCGATCAGCTCGCCCAGGGCGGTAAAGCTGGCGGCGTCCTTGCCTTCCTTGTCCTTGCTCTTGCCGAGTAGTTCGCCGACCTTGTCGCGCAATGCCGCGAACATGGATGGGGTTTCGACGACTTCCTCGAATTTGAGGGAGACCTCTTCAGCGGCGCTGAAAAGGTTGTCCTGATGCTGCTTTCGAGCAGCCAAGCCGCTCTGCGAACTGAACTTGAGGGCTTCAGTACCCAGGCTGGCTGGGCTGTCGGTGACAGCCAAACCCACCAGGTAAGCCTTACCGGTCTCGGCAAAGTTCGGTCGAACCTCTGCCGAGGTGTAGATTTTTTGTCCTTTTTTGTTCAGCTCGACCAGGCTCGCGGTCGGCTCGATCTTCGCGTACAGGCCGAGCTTCTTCTCGCCGTTGATCTCGACCTCTTCCGCTTTAAGGGCCAGCACGTCGCCGAATGAACCGAACAGGGTGTCCGGGCCCAGGCCGCGAATGTGCTCGCAATTAAGGCGGGCGCCGTAGGTTTTCGGGTCGTAGGTCGCAGCCATCTGCTCGATCCAGGAGCGCTCGATGGTGCGGCCGTCAGTGGTTGCGCCCTCGACGAAGATGCGGAACCAGTCGGAGCGGTAGTTCTTGGCGGGGGCGTTGCTTGCGGCCATGTGGGCAGTCCTCAGTGCGGTGGCGTTGTGCCTTGCGATGAGGGGCATGGTCCGCAGCCGGGACACCAGCAGCAACGTGCTGCACTTGTAGGCCTCACGACTACAGTGGGCGGCAGTGGGTGAATACGCGCGCGAGCGGCAGCATCGGCGCCATGAACACAACCGCCCAACCCACGCTCGATCCGCGCCGCCAAGCCAAGTTCATGTACTGGACGGGTTGGCGCATCACCGATATCGCCACTTACCTGGGCGAGAAAGAGAAAACCGTCCACAGCTGGAAGGCCCGGGACGAATGGGATAGGGCGGACAACGTCGAGCGTATCGGCGGCGCGCTGGAGGCGCGGTTGGTACAGCTGATCCTCAAGGACGGCAAGACCAGCGGCGATTTCAAGGAAATCGATCTCCTGCACCGCCAGCTGGAGCGGCAGGCACGGATTCAGCGCTACCAGGGCGGCGGTACCGAAACCGACCTCAACCCGAACATCGCCAAGCGCAACGAAGGGCCGAAGAAGCAGCCCAAGCGCAACGAGCTGGATGAGGACCAGATCGAACAACTGGTCGAAGCGTTCCGGGATAGCTGCTTCGATTATCAGCTCGACTGGTACCGCGCAGGCAACCAGCGTACCCGGATGATCCTCAAAAGCCGGCAGATCGGCGCCACGTTCTACTTCGCCAGGGAAGCGCTAATTGACGCCATCACGACCGGCCGAAATCAGATTTTCCTGTCGGCCAGCAAGGCCCAGGCGCACCAGTTCAAGACCTACATGCAGGCGTTCCTCAACGAGGTGCTGGGCATCAAACTCACCGGCGACCCCATCGTGCTCTGGAACAACGCCGAACTGCACTTCCTGGGGACCAACTTCCGCACCGCCCAGGGCCGATCGGGCAATTTCTATTTCGACGAATTCTTCTGGGTTCACGGCTTCGCCGAGATCAACAAAGTCGCCTCAGGCATGGCGCTGCACAAGAAGTGGCGCAAGACCTATTTCTCGACGCCGAGCAGCATGGCTCACCCGGCGTACACCTGGTGGACCGGTGAGCGGATCAACAAGGGCAAACCTACCGCCCAGCACATCCAGCTGGATGTGACCCATGAGGCACTGCAGCAGGGACGGCTCTGCGAGGACAAGATCTGGCGGCAGATCGTCACGATCATGGACGCCGAAGCCAGGGGCTGCGACCTGTTCGACCTGGATGAACTGAAGCTTGAGTACGATGCTGCAGCCTTTCAGAACTTGCTCATGTGCCAGTTCGTGGATGATGGGCAGAGCATTTTCCCGCTGAGCATGTTGCAGCCCTGCATGGTGGAAAGCTGGGATTGGCCTGGCTACAGCCCGTTTGCTGCCAGGCCCTACGGTGAACGTCCCGTGTGGGTGGGCTACGATCCGGCGGAAACCGGCGACTCGGCCGGCCTGGTGGTGGTGGCTCCGCCACTGGTACCGGGTGGGAAGTTCTTCATCCTGGAGAAACACCAGTTCCGCGGGATGGACTTCAATTCCCAGGCCGAGACCATCCGCCAGATCACCAAACGCTACAACGTGGCTTACATCGGCATCGATACCACCGGCATGGGCAGCGCCGTCGCGCAGCTGGTGCGCCAATTCTTCCCGGCGCTGCGCACCTTCAGCTACAACCCCGAGGTCAAGACGCGCCTGGTCATGAAGGCCTGGGACGTGATCAGCAAGGGCCGCCTGCAGTTCGATGCCGGCGCTACTGACATTGCCCAGTCGCTGATGGCCATTCGCAAGACCATCACCCCTGGTGGTCGCCAATTCACATACACCGCGGGCCGGAATGAGGCCACTGGCCACGCCGACCTGGCCTGGGCGCTCTTCCACGCGCTGCATAACGAGCCCCTCGAAGGGCAGACCGCAACCAACACACGCATCATGGAGATCTTCTGATGGGCAACATCGATCAGGTCGGCGCCTTGCCGGCGACCGCAGGTGAGCTGCTCGGCAACCCCTGCGCCCGGGCAGAGGCGTTCACCTTCGGCGACCCTGTACCGGTCCTGGACGGGCGAGAAATCCTGGATTACCTGGAGTGCTACGACAATGGCCGCTGGTACGAGCCGCCGGTATCCCTGGACGGCTTGGCCAGGTCATCGAAGGCCAGCGTCTACCTGCAGTCAGGCCTGATCTTCAAGCGCAATGCACTGGCCAGGACCTTCAAGCCCCACAGGCTGCTGAACCGACAAGCCTTCGAGCAGATCGTCATGGACCTGGGCTGGTCGGGCAACCTGTACCTGGAGAAGCGCGACAACATGCTGCGGGACACCCTCGGGCTTCGGCCATGCCTGGCCAAGTACATGCGCCGCGGCTCCGATCTGCAGACCTATTACCAGGTGCGCGGCTGGCGGGATGAGCACGAATTCCGGCCGGGAAGCATTTGCCACCTGCGTGTGGCCGACATCAACCAGGAGGTGTACGGACTACCTGAGTGGCTGCCGGCGCTGCAGTCCGCACTGCTAAACGAGGCGGCGACTCTGTTCCGGCGCAAGTACTACCAGAATGGCAGCCATGCGGGGTTCATCTTGTACATGACCGATGCCGCCCAGAACGAAGACTTTGTCGACGACTTGCGAAAGGCGATGAAGAGCAGCAAGGGGCCGGGCAACTTCCGCAACCTCTTCATGTACGCGCCCAACGGTAAGAAGGATGGCATTCAACTGATCCCGATCAGCGAGGTGGCAGCGAAGGACGACTTTGGCGCGATCAAGAACATCAGCCGCGATGACCAGTTGGCCATGCTGCGTATCCCACCACAGCTGATGGGCGTTGTGCCTCAGAACTCAGGCGGTTTCGGTTCTGTGCGAGAAGCTTCAGATGTCTGGGCCTTGAACGAACTTGAGTCAGAACAGGCAAGGCTACTCCAGATTAACGATTGGATCGGCGAAGAAATTGTTCGATTCAATGTGAACCAGTAATCAATATGCAAAAAAAAAGCGCCTTCAAGGGCGCTTTTTATAACCGATCTATTGACATCGGTAAAAAATGTGATACAATTCGTGGTTATGTTCAGTCACAAAAAGTAGTCACATAACGGTATACGGATACTATACCCCTGTCTTCATGAAGGGTCAAGCATAGATCAATAAAAACCTGCTTTTTGCGGCTGGCTTCGTGTTCTCCCGGGGCGTTACACGGGATCAACCTAAGAAGGAGTCGCATATGGACCCAGCAACCTTAGCCCTCGTGGCGACCGTGCTTGCCATTGGTTCAGCGTTCCTCAGCATCGTTATCAAGACGATCCAGCTGAGAAACCTGATCAAGCAAGAACGTAAGAAGTGATTGAAGACCGCCGGCTCACCCGGCGGTTTTTTTATACCTGCAAAAAAGAGTCATGGACCTGGCGGCGGTGATGACCCCAAGTCGCCCAGATCGGACTGGTGCGTGCCACTTTCTAACCCAACTCGATGTCGGTCAGCTTCTCTATCTGCTTTTTGATGAAGCCTTTACCAAGCGCGGCCAAGGTATCCAGCGTAAAGCCCCCGGCTGCAGTAGCTCCTTTTTTGGTTAGCGCCCAGATCGCATCATCCCGGACCGAATCGATGAAATCGTGGCCTTTTGGGGTGAGCGCTCTGAAGCTGAACTGGCCAGACGGAGTCATACCCTTGCCGCCTGCCAGATCAACCCAACCGCTCTGCAGTATTTGACCGACATGGTAGTAGACCTGATCGTCGTCATAGCCGGGAATGGTTAAGTCATTCTTATAGCTGACCATGGCAATGGCGGTGGCAGGTTTGCTCATCCCTTCGAGTTTAAGCATGAGCTGCCGGATCAGCTCTGGATCCCTTTGCATGTGTGATCTCCCTGGTGGGCGGCGGAGCGCCGCGCCAGGAACTTTAGCCTCAACGGTGCACGGGCACCACTTGGACTCTGTGTGAACACCGGCGCGCGCCCTCGTCCCCCCGCCACGCCTGCGGGCTAAACGTGTCGGAATTTCTGCGCCCCTGCACCCAGGGTCAAGCCGCCCCGTGTCTGGGGTTGTGCAGGTATTGGTGAGCGTGGTCGTTCTGCGAATCCCTGCGCCGAGGGGTTTTTTGTGGCGAAGGGGGAGCTGTGCCGTCTCGTTTTGGGGGGCGCCGTGGGAAAAAGGTAAGTTTTCGTTCAGAGGGGTTGGGTCAGGCTGATGTGTACGGTTTTGCTGGGGTTGGCGGCTAACTTTGGATGGTTAGGAATGGTTAGGATTGAGGTTAGGGATTCTCAAGTGCCTGATTTTAAAGGGTTTTATTTTTGAGAAACTGACTATAGGTAAAGGTAAGGAAATTACTATTACTTAACCTAAACCTAACTTTTATAGGTCTTCTGGAAGCCAGAAATGGAGAGGGATGCAGCCTGTTCGCAGAAAACCTAACCGACCTAACCTTTTTCCGATGGGTCAACATCAAACGGTGGTCGCCCCTAGGGGGAGGCTGGTCGAGGGTGACACGCAGATCGTTGTCTGCGCGTGCCTCTTGTTACGTGCGTTGTTACGCGCGCTGCACAAACGACATGAAGAAACGCGCGTAAGTGCTTGATTTGGTGGTGCCGGCACCAGGAATCGAACCCGGGACCTACTGATTACAAGTCAGTTGCTCTACCATCTGAGCTATACCGGCAATGGGGCGTCATTATAACGATCGTTTTGGGCCTGTAAACCACTTAGTTGCGATTGTTCGCAAATAACCTAAGTCACCGGCCCAAAAGGAGAAATTTCTTACCAGCCGCGGTGGATGGTGTTGATGTTTGGCTCGGTCTTGGCGGGGTTGAAGACCAGCTTGTCGTTGTCGCAGCCGCGCTTGCGGCACGGGGTTTCGGCGCGCAGGGGCAGGCCTTTGTCGCCGCCCAGCTGCATGCCGGGGTGGTTCCAGCCGAGGCTGCTGGATTTGTGATGCGACGGGCCGCTGCTGCAGGCGGTCAGGGCCAGGGCGAAGGCGAGCAGGGCGAGGGGTTTGGATAGGGTCACGGGGTCTGGTCCATTGTCGAATCTGGCGCAACGCCAGATGGCCGCAGGGCTGACAGGCAGCGCGCGACGTCACTTTTTAATGATTTGGGCGGCGGATGATACACGGTTTTTGCGGTTATGTTGGGGGTGATCGCGGCTGAACCCGGTGATGCTGGGGGTGTAAGGGAATTCTGGAAAGGCTGGGAAAGTGTTTCAGGATGGTTGCTTCGGACCTATCCTACGCGTGCCGCCGAAGTATCGCTGTTGTCGGGAAAATGGCTCACGGATACCTTTTCCGGGTCGCTCTGGCGACCGGGTGTGAGAACCCGCTTTAGAACATAGCGGCTGCTTTATGGCGACCGGCACGGGCAGGCTTTGGCCTGGCCGAGCTTCCTATGTTCACTCGGTTTCTCACCCCGTGCACGGTTGCCACCTCTATCCAGTGAGAAGGCATGGATGTGGCGACTCCTCATGAACGTAGGGAGTTGCACATGAAAAAGATCCTTCCTGATTCACCTGCTGCTGTTTCCGATACCGTCACCACCGCAGGCATCGAAACCTTCCTCCCGGCGGGTAGCCCGTCCCTCAACCTCTTGCGTGTACAGCCCGGCATACCTGTGGATGCTGCCTATGAGCATGTGTCGATTTTGATGGGGTACATCAAGCACCTGGTGCGCGAGGGGGATATGGAGGATGACCACAAGTTTTTGGGGGCGGCTGATTATCTGTGTGATATGGCGAAGGCGTTGATGAACGATATCGAGATTGCCAAGGGGCGGGTGCATTGAGACGGGGGCCGCTGATGTCTGCCGTGAGATCGAGCGCTGCATTACCCGCGTCGAACACCTTGCAGCCGTTACCCAATTGAGCTACCGCCAAAATCGCTTATGCACAAGCGGCATCAACTACCTGCGCGAAATGCATGCCGCCTTGCTGTGCCACTTGTCTTTGCGCAAATGCCTGTTTTTGCTGGCCTTGCGGTACCTGAAGGAATAAGCCAGGCGCTGGAAATAGCGCTTGGCTCCAACAGGTAATCACAAGCTTGTTCACAGAGTTATCCACAGGTTTTTCTGCGGCTATCTGCCGCGCTCGGCCAGGATCAGAAGGTTGCGCGGGGTCAATGGATAGTCGCAAAACAACCCCACGCGTACGTCGTACCCCTGTTCTGCCAGGTACAGGGCGCGGTCCAGTACCAGCCACAGCTCCAGCGGGCGGCGGAACAGGTTGCGTACGCGCTCCAGGTTGCGCACCTCGGCCAGGCGCTGCCAGCCCGCCGCTTCCAGCGCGACCCAGTTCGGTTCACCGTGAATGGGTACGTGCTTGAGTGCCGCCAGATCACGGCAATACTGCTCGAACGGTTTGCTCAGCCAGGCCACAGGCAGCGATGGCGTGGGCAGGTACTCGTCGGCCCCGCGTTGCTGGCGTTGAAGCAGGTCGAAACCGAGCCGGCGCGCCATGGACGTATCACGCTGGCGGCGCACGCGGGCACCGGCGGTGACGGTTTCACTCAGGGGTAAACTCAGGTCGTCCAGCGACAGGTGCAGGCTGGAAGCGCGTGCAGCTGTGGATAACGCCTGGTAACTCGGTGTGGCGATACGGTTGTAGCAGCATGGGGCTACGGCCAGCTGCCGGCAGCCTTGCTCGCTGGCCAGCCGCAGCAGGCGCACGTGCAGGTCACCGCAGGCATGTAGAGCGACCACGCTGGTGTCCGAATGCAGATGCCTGGCGCTTTCGGGTGCCATCACATCCTGATGCAGGTGTTGCGCGGGCAAGTGGTGATGGGTGCTCAGTGCCTGGCCAGCTGCAACCAGTTCGGCGTCGTATTCCAGGCACGTCAGTTGCTGGCCGGGTTGCAGCAGGCGGCGGCCGAGGTGGCCTTTGCCTGCGCACCAGTCCAGCCACCGGTGGGGCTGGGCGCCGAAGGCCAGGTGGCTGGCGAAGGCTTCGATCTGCTGCCATTTGCGGCCGGGAACGGCGACGTCTAGGCGGTGGGTGGCTGGCGGCAGTTCGGCCTGGGGCAGGCTGCCGAGCGCGGCGAGCTGTTGGGCTTGCTCGGCCAGTTGCGGGAAGGGGGCGGGCAGGCGGTCAATGCTGCTGTCGGCTTCGGCGTCTGCCAGGGAACATTGGCGCAGGTGGGCGGCCAGTTCGGGGTGGGCGGCCTCCCAGCCCAGTTGCAGGGTGGTGAAGGGGCGCGGTTTCCACAGCTGTTGGTGCTCTACCAGGAACTGGTCGAGGGCCAGGAAGCGGGTGCTTAGGTGGTGGCTGTGGAGGTGGTTGGGCATGAGTAGAAGGTTGTCGGGTTTGGGGGCCTTTTCGCGGGTGAACCCGCTCCCACAGGGTTGGCACAGGTTGGAAGCCTGTGAGGCGCCTGTGGGAGCGGGTTCACCCGCGAAAGGGGCGGTGCGGGGTCAGCGACCTTGGCAGGCGTCTACCCGCAACCAGCGTTCCAGCAACTTGAAGCCCTGCACCAGCAGGAACGAGATCAGCAGGTAGAACAGGCCGGCAGCAAAGAAGATTTCCACCGGCAGGTAGGTGCGGGCAATGATGGTACGGGCCATGCCGGTCAGTTCCAGCAGGGTCACCGTACTGGCCAGGGCGCTGGCCTTGAGCATCAGGATCACTTCGTTGCTGTACGCCGGCAGGCCGATGCGCGCGGCCCGGGGCAGCATGATGTAGAACAGGGTCTTGCCCCGCGACATGCCCAGCGCCCGCGCCGCCTCGATCTCACCCTTGGGGATGGACTGCAGCGCGCCGCGCAGGATCTCGGCGATGTAGGCAGCGGTGTGCAGGGTCATGGTCAGCACCGTGCACCAGAACGGGTCGCGCAGGTACGGCCACAGCGAACTGCTGCGCACGGCGTCGAACTGGGCCAGGCCGTAGTACACCAGAAACAGCTGCACCAGCAGCGGTGTGCCGCGGAAGAAGAAGATGTAGCTGAACGGCACCGCGCGCACGTACCAGTGGCGCGAAGAGCGGGCGATGCCCAGCGGGATGGCCAGAATCAGCCCGGCCACCACGGCAATGGCCACCAGCTCCAGCGTGAGCGTGGCGCCCTGTGCCAGGCGGGGCAGCCACTTGATGATCACTTCCCAATTCATTGTTCGGCCCTCGCGAAGCCGCGAGCGGCGCGTTTTTCCATGAAGTGCATGCCGGTCATGGCAATGATGGTCAGGCCCAGGTAGATGCAGGCGGCGACCATGTAGAAGGTGAAGGGCTCCTTGGTCACGGTCACGCCGATTTGCGCGTGGCGCATGATTTCTTCAAGGCCGATCACCGACACCAGGGCGGTGTCCTTCATCAGGATCATGAACAGGTTGCCCAGGCCGGGCAGGGCGATGCGCCACATCTGCGGCAGGATGATGCGCGACAGGATACGCCCCTTGGTCATGCCCAGGGCCAGGCCGGCCTCGCGGTGCCCTTTGGGGATGGCCAGGATGGCGCCGCGGAACACCTCGGTGGCATAGGCGCCAAAGCACAGGCCCAGGGCGATGACGCCGGCGGCAAATGCACTCAGCTCCAGGCCCGGCATGTTCAGGGCATCGCCCAGGCTGCTCATCAGGCCGACGGTGCCGAAATAGATCAGCAGCACCCACAGCAGTTCGGGTATGCCACGTACCAGGGTGGAGTAGAAGCCGCCAAGCCACTGCAGCGGCTTGATCGAGGAAGTCTTGGCCAGGGCGCCGAGCAGGCCCAGCACCAGCCCCAGCAGCAAGGCGCAAAGCGCCAGTTTTACGGTCATCAGGGTGCCGGCCATCATGGCCGGGCCGAATCCGTGCAGGTCGATATTCATGGGCAGGTCATTTTAGGGACTGGCGCGCCGCAAGGGCGCGCCGGTCGGGGCGGGTCATTCGATGCTGAACGGGAAGTACTTGTCGTTGATCTTCTTGTACGTGCCGTCGGCCTTGATTTCGGCCAGGGCCTTGTTCAGGTCGTCGCGCAGCTTGGTGTCACCCTTGCGCACGGCGATGCCGATCTTGTCGCTGTCCACCACCGGCTCGCCCTTGAACTCGAAGTTGGAGCCGTCCTTGCTTTTCAGCCACTCGTACTGCACGTACTTGTCGGCCAGGATGCCGTCGATGCGGCCGGCGACCAGGTCGAGGTAGGCGTTTTCCTGGGTGTCGTACAGCTTGATGTCCAGGTCGCTGCCGTAGTTGTCTTCAAGCCAGGTGCCTGCCAGGGTGGCGCGCTGGGTGCCGATGGTCTTGCCCTTGAGGTAGGCCTTGTCGGTTTTGAAGTCGACGTTTTTCGGCGCGATGAACTGCAGCTTGTTGGAGTAGTAGGGGTCGGTGAAGTCCACGGCCTGCTTGCGCTCGTCGGTGATCGACAGCGACGACACCAGGAAGTCGAACTTCTTGGCGTTCAGGGCCGGGATGATGCCGTCCCAGTCAGAGGTGACCACCGAGCATTCGACCTTCATCTTGGCGCACAGGGCGTCGCCGATGTCCTTGTCGAAGCCCACGACGTTGCCGCTGGCGTCCTTGTTGTTGAACGGCGGGTAGGCCGCTTCGATACCCATGCGCAGTTTTTCTGCGGCCAGGGCATTGGCCGACATCACCAGGGTGGCTGCAGCGGCCAGGAGAAACTTCTTGTAGGTTTGCATGTATTGCTCCGTTAGCGGTGGCTGGACATGAATTGCTTGCAACGCGCCGAGGTCGGGTTTTCGAAGACCTGATGCGGCGATCCCTGCTCTTCGACCAGGCCCTGGTGCAGGAAGACCACTTCACTGGACACCTGGCGGGCAAAGTTCATCTCGTGCGTCACCAGCAGCATGGTACGGCCTTCTTCGGCCAATGCGCGGATAACGTTTAGCACTTCCTGGACCATTTCCGGGTCGAGGGCCGACGTGGGCTCGTCGAACAGGATCACCTTGGGTTTCATGGCCAGGGTACGGGCAATGGCGGCGCGCTGTTGCTGGCCACCGGAAAGCTGGGCGGGGTAGCTGTGGCGCTTGTCGTAGATACCCACCTTGTTCAGCAGCGCTTCGGCTGCCTCCACGGCTTCGGCCTTGCTCTGGCCGAGGACGCGGCGTGGGGCCTCGATGATGTTGTCGAGGATGGACATGTGCGGCCACAGGTTGAAGTTCTGGAAGACGAAGCCGATTTCGCTGCGCAGGCGGTTGATCTGGCGGTTGTCGGCAGCGATCAGGTCGCCGTTTTTCGCGGCCTTGAGCTTGAGGGCTTCACCGGCAACCAGGATTTCGCCCTGGTGCGGGTTTTCCAGCAGGTTGATGCAGCGCAGCAGGGTGGACTTGCCGGAGCCGGACGACCCCAGGATGGAGATCACGTCACCGTCGCGTGCGGTCAGCGAAATGCCCTTGAGAATTTCCTGCTCGCCGTAGCGTTTGTGCAGGTTGCGGATTTCCAGCGCGGGCGTGGCCTGAGCCATGTGCGGTCCTCATGTGTTCGGGTGCGTTCCCAGCTGTTGGCGGCCTTCCTGGCGTGCGCCAAGCTAGCATAGCGGCATTATGACGGCCAACAGGGTTGCCGGGCAGTCTGGGCCTTGGTGGGGCAGTTTGTCGCATCGTTGCAGCGCAACGTCGCGCGGATGTCCACCCGCGCTGTCGCCCGGCACCTGAGCCTTGATGAAAAAAGGCGCGATGGTGCCAGTTTTGGCCGGCCCAGGGAAGCGCTTTCGGACCGTTTGCTGAGTAAACCTGACCACGCGGGCAGCGATCCACTGATGCCGGGCTGCACCTGGCAAGCGTGTAAAACGGCGTCGTGGTTGTACCTCCCGGTTGCACTTTTTTGCCTCGCTATGGTGCGTGGGTGTTACCGAGGGGCACCCGTGGTGCATTTGTAAGTGGGTATTTCCGTAATCCGATGATTCGGCGATGATTCGGTCACGGGCTGGCCGAATGCGCCCCATCCCGCGTCAATCAAGGCTTACGCACAATCTTGGTGCGGTGGGTTAGCACATGGCGCGCTTATTGCCAGTACGAAACCGCAGATTGCAGCGTTGCCCACCTCAACCCAGGGCACGCCTGACTCGCAATCGATGTGGTCCACTCCTTACAAAGGTAGTTTTATGAGCGGTAACAATTCCAACGACCTCGCTCAGGGGCTCAAACAACGGCATGTGACCATGCTGTCTATCGCTGGCGTCATCGGTGCCGGCCTGTTCGTCGGCTCCGGCCATGCCATTGCCGCTGCCGGCCCCGCCGTACTGCTGGCCTATGCGGCGGCCGGTACGCTGGTGGTGCTGGTGATGCGCATGCTGGGTGAAATGGCGGTCGCCTCCCCCGACACGGGTTCGTTTTCCACATACGCTGACCGCGCCATCGGGCGTTGGGCGGGCTTCACCATCGGCTGGCTGTACTGGTGGTTCTGGGTGCTGGTGATCCCGCTGGAGGCCAACGCGGCGGCGGCCATTCTGCATGCCTGGTTCCCTGCGGTAGACCTGTGGGCGTTCTCGCTGATCATCACCCTGGCACTCACCGTCACCAACCTGTTCAGCGTGAAGAACTACGGCGAGTTCGAGTTCTGGTTCGCGCTGCTGAAGGTGCTGGCCATCATCGGCTTCATCGTGGTGGGCTGCGTGGCCATGTTCGGCCTGGTGCCCAGCAGCCAGGTCAGCGGTATCAGCCACCTGTTCGACACCCAGGGCTTCATGCCCAATGGCCTGGGCGCGGTGCTGGCAGCCATGCTGACCACCATGTTCTCGTTCATGGGTACTGAAATCGTCACCATCGCGGCGGCCGAGTCCAAGGACCCGGGCAAGCAGATCAGCCGTGCCACCAACTCGGTGATCTGGCGTATCTGCCTGTTCTACCTGGTGTCGATCTTCCTGGTTGTTGCGCTGGTGCCGTGGAACGACCCGGCCCTGGCAGAAACCGGTTCGTACCAGACCGTGCTCAGCCGTATCGGTGTGCCGAATGCCAAGCTGATCGTCGATATCGTGGTACTGATCGCGGTGACCAGCTGCCTCAACTCGGCGCTGTACACCTCTTCGCGCATGCTGTTCTCCCTGAGCAAGCGCGGCGACGCACCGGCCATGGCTCAGCGCACCACCAAGGCAGCGACCCCGCATGTGGCGGTATTGCTGTCCACGGCTGCGGCTTTCCTGTGTGTGTTCGCCAACTTCCTGGCCCCGGCGCAGGTGTTCGAGTTCCTGCTGGCCAGTTCTGGCGCCATCGCGCTGCTGGTGTACCTGGTGATTGCCGTGTCGCAACTGCGCATGCGTGCCCAGCGTGAAGCCCGTGGCGAGAAGATCGCCTTCAAGATGTGGCTGTTCCCGGGGCTGACCTGGGCCACCATTGCCTTCATCGTG
The DNA here is from genome assembly GCF_016647875.1 of Pseudomonas sp. S36. NCBI lineage: Bacteria > Pseudomonadati > Pseudomonadota > Gammaproteobacteria > Pseudomonadales > Pseudomonadaceae > Pseudomonas > Pseudomonas sp. S36. The sequence continues at coordinate 68,982 of NZ_JACVVG010000026.1, forward strand.
GCCGTACTGGGCGTGATGGCGCTGCGCGAAGACCACCGTATCGAAATCATCGCCACCGCGTTGCTGAGCATTGCAGTAGTGGCGGCGGGTTTGCTGGTGCATCGCAAGCGTGAAGCTGCAGGGCGGGTGGCGCTGGATAACTGACCCGCGCTGGCTGCAATGAAAAGGCCGCGCCCTGTTGAGGGTGCGGCCTTTTTTTGCCTGTGCTGGCCTCTTCGCGGGTGAACCCGCTCCCACAGGGTGGGCGGGGCTGTGGGGTGATGTCAGCCGAACTGCTTCTGCTGTTGCTGCTGTTTGGCCACAAGCTCGGAAGCGGTGATATAGGCATTCTGGAACTCGTCACTCTCCAGCCATCCCATGGTGGTGTCTTCATCAGCACCGTCGAGCCACTTACGGTAGGCGCTGAACAACAGCACGATGTAGTCGGTGGCGTGTTCTTCCTTGTGCCCCTTGAGCACCAGGGCCAGCAACGGGTCTACCAGGAACACCGAAATCATCGGGACCAGGCCGTCCTCCTGGGCTTCCTTCATCTTCTTGAACAGCGGCTCGTAACTGCCCGATTCCATGGCCTTGTCGTACACCTGCTGAACACTGGCGCTGTCGCCGGCACTGGCCTTGACCGCCTGGCCGCTGCGGACCATGCGGTTCTGCTTGGCCTTGGTGGCGGCGCGCTTGGCGCGTTTCTGTTGCTTGGTGGAGGTGGCCATGAGTGGAGTCCTTTGGGGGTGCCGTGAAAAGTGCGTATTGAAGCGCAGATGCCTGCGAAACCCAAGCAGCTTCGGCAGGTCTCAGACACACTACCCACACTTCATCACCTCCCTGGACCTTCACGGATGAAAGCACCCGTATTAGCCGGCCTGCTGGCCGTTGCCCTGGCCGGCTGTGGCAACATTGCTGCCGTCAAATCGTTCAACACGCCCTATGGCTCACCCACTGCCGGGGACACCGCACGCCTGCGCGTCATCGCCAATGGCATGGTGCGGGCGGTGCCCGAGAAGGATTGCGTGGACTGGTACAGCCCCGGTGCAGGCGTGATTGCTGTACCGAAAAAGGGCTTCGCCGACCGGAACGGCGAAACCCTGGGCATGCCTGCCGGCGCGGCTGTGGGCAGGGGGGATGCTGTTAGCGAAGTGCTGGTGCCGGCCGGCAAGCCCTTCACCTTGCACTTTCTGGACGGCGGCAGTTCCCCGGCATACGGCACCGTGGAAAACTGCCTGGGCATGTTCTGGTTCGTGCCGGAAAAAGGCGCCGACTACGAGCTGGTACTGCGTGGTTACAGCGCCTGTGGCGGCACGCTCAAGCGCCTGGGCAGCACCGATCAGGTGCCCAGGCACAAAGCCGAATACTGCAGCGCCATCGCCAACTTCTAAGGCCAGGCGGGTTACGCCACCGCTTCATCTTCCTCGAAACCGCGTGATGCCCGGCCTACCAGCAGGGCATCCGGCGCGTAGGCCACGCGGTGGTCTTTGCCGGGGTAGTCGAGCGAGTGCAGGAAGTGGCGGATGCAGTTGATGCGCGCGCGTTTCTTGTCATCGGACTTGATCACCGTCCAAGGCGCATCGGCCGTGTCGGTGTGGAAGAACATGGCCTCCTTGGCGGCGGTGTAGTCTTCCCACTTGTCCAGCGACTTGATGTCGATGGGCGACAGCTTCCAGTGCTTCAGCGGGTCGTCGCGGCGCGAGATGAAGCGGCGCAGCTGCTCTTCGCGGTTTACCGAGAACCAGTACTTGAACAGCAGAATGCCGCTGTTGCACAGCATGCGCTCCAGGTCTGGCGCCTGGCGCATGAATTCCAGGTACTGCAGCGGCGTGCAGAAGTCCATCACCCGCTCGACCCCGGCGCGGTTGTACCAGGAGCGGTCGAAGAACACCATTTCCCCGGCCGTGGGCAAATGCTGCACATAGCGCTGGAAGTACCACTGGCCCTTTTCCTGTTCCGAGGGCTTTTCCAGGGCAACGATGCGCGCACCCCGCGGGTTCAGGTGTTCCATGAAGCGCTTGATGGTCCCGCCCTTGCCAGCCGCATCGCGCCCTTCGAATAGAATCACTACCCGCTGCCCGGTGTCCTTCACCCAGCTCTGTACCTTCAGCAGTTCGATTTGCAGGGCGTGCTTGGCCTTTTCGTAGTCCTGGCGTCGCAGCCGCGTGCGGTACGGGTAGCTCGCCGGAAGCTTGGCCGAGGTGCTGTCTTCGGTGCTGCCCTTGGGCGCACTGGCCACTTCAAGCGCGGCGGGTGCCTGGCTGACCTGGGTGATGGCAGGTTCAGGCTTGCGCTGACGAGGGCGGCGCGTGCGTGTGGGGGTGGCGGCGGAT